>JAJYZK010000060.1 GCA_021799945.1 Acidobacteriota bacterium | reverse complement strand
AGGCGCAACGGGATGTGAGCCTGCCAATCCAGCTACACAAGGAATTGGATCTTGTCCCGGCCACAAATCTGTTTTTCAACAAACTCCTAGCAGCTTGCCGGGAATCGGGCCGAGGCGCAAGGGGTTTGCAATCCGGTCATGCGCAGGTTCGCGGGCCGGTTCCCTCCGCCAGGCGTTTTCCCACGGCAACGCGGATGACTCCAACCTACCTCCCGAGGGGGCCCCTTCGAACGCGCGCGTTTCCCTCGTCCACCCGCGCATGGCGCGGCTTACACCAATCGGCGTGGGCGGTGGCTCCAAGCGGCGGCTTGGATGCCGGAGCGGCAGGCGGAGCTTGGGCGCCAGGATTGGCCGGGTTGGGAGATGCGCGAAAGGATCGCTGCGGCTCGTGCCATGGATAGCGTAACCAGGAGCGCGGAGATGCGTGGCGGCATAGACGGGATCAATCTCCGGGGTGGCTTCGGCCGGCTGCGCAAGCACAGCGACTACCAGCGCGTGTATCGGCTCAGCTCCAAGCATTTCTCCGCCTCAACCACGTATTTTTTTGCCGCGCGGAGCGATTGCGCCGCCATCGGCCCGCGCATCGGACTGACGGCCGGGCGCGTTCTGGGCAAGGCGGTGGAGCGGAATCGCATCAAACGGCGCATGCGCGAGGCGGTGCGGCTGAGTCTGCCCGCGTTGACCCGCGACGTCGATGTCGTGCTGCATCCCCGGCGGACGGTGCTCCGCGTGAACTTCAGGAACCTGAAAGAGGAAGTCGGCAGGGTTTTCTCCAGCATCGAACGCGCGGGAGCGGCCCGGGATGGGACGGAATGAGGTTTCTGCAATTTTACCGGCGCTGGATCTCGCCCGTCCTTCACGCCGCCGGAGGCTGGTCCGGCGCCTGCCGCTTTCAACCGACATGCTCCGAGTACGCGGAGGCGGTGTGGATCCAGCACGGCCCGCTGCGCGGCTCGGCCCTTGCCGTATATCGGCTGCTCCGCTGCCACCCGTTTTGCCGCGGCGGCTACGATCCGGCGCCGGGAATCGGCTCGCCGGCCAGCCGCGCCGGCGCGAACGGCGCACGCCATTTACCATAGAGGCGAGGGAAGGGCGCAGGGCAAGCGAGCGGGCGCGCCCCATGCCGCGTTGCATCCCCGATTGCAGGCTCCCCTCCAGCCGCTATACACATAGGAAAGCTCCTTGGCCGAGATACGCAACCCCAATCAACCCGGCGGCGGTGGGCAGGATTCGCGAACGCTGCTCATGTTTTCCGCCGTATTTATCCTGATCTTCCTCGGCCTGCAATACTTCGGCCCCAAAAAGCCGGCTGCTCCGGCGCAGCCCGCCCCCAGCGCGGTCGGCGCCGGGACCGGCGCCGCGGCCTACCCGGCCGCTCCGCCGCCGGCGCCCGGCAGCCAACCCGCGGGGGGCGAAAGCGCCAGCGCGGAGAGCACAACCGTTGTCGAGAATGCGCTCTACCGCATTGTCTTTTCCAACCGCGGCGGGCAGGCCGTTTCCTGGATTCTGAAGAAGTACAAAAACGACAGCGGCCTGGGATCTCTGGACTTGGTCAACCGCAAGGCTGCCGCGAGATTCGGATACCCGCTCTCGCTGTGGACCGAGGACAAGACTCTGCGCGACCGATTGGCCGGCGCTCTGTTTGTCGCTTCCTCGACCGGCCAACTTACGGCTCCGGGCGAGCTGCGGTTTACCTATGCAAGCGGCGGATTGGCGGTGACCAAGACCCTGTCGTTCGACTCGTCCTACGTGGTGCATGTCGCGGTGACCGCAACCGACAATGGCGCGCCTCTGCCGGTGTGGGTCTCCTGGCCTGCCGGTCTGGGAGATCAACAAACCACGCCGGACTTCGCTCAGGGTGAAATCGACGCGATGGAGGGAGACAAGGGCGTCAGCTTCGCGGCCAAGAAGATCTCCGACGGCGCTCCGCTGAATGGGGCATTCCAATGGGCCGGCCTCGGCGATCTCTATTTCACCGCCGTCTTTCTGCCCGATTCCCCCGGTCAGTTGCAGTTGATTGGACTGCACCATTTGATGGATGTGCCGCGCCATCCGGACAGGCCGGACCCGGTCGATTCCGTCCCCGTTTTGGGCGCCGCCATGGGCTCCTCCTCCGGCCGCGCCTCGATGCGGCTTTTCGCCGGGCCCAAGGACATCGATGTGCTGACCTCGGTCCGCGCGTCCGCGGACAACGGCGCCCTCACCGGACCAAGTCTGGAGTCGGCGGTGAATTTCGGCTACCTGACCGTGATCGCCAAGCCGCTGTTCCTGATATTGCGGTGGGTGCATGAGCACATCGTCTCCAACTGGGGCTGGGCCATCCTGGTGCTCACCCTGGTGATCAATCTGGCCATGCTGCCGACCCGCATCCAGATGATGAAGTCGGCGTTAAAAATGCAGCGCATTCAGCCGGAGATGAATGCGATCAAGGAGAAATACAAGAAGTACAAGGCCAACGATCCCCGCCGCGCGGAAATGAATCAGGAGATGTTCGCGCTGCAGAAGCGGGAAGGGGTCAACATGTTCGGCGGATGCCTGCCCATGTTGATCCAGTGGCCCTTGCTCTATGGCTTCTACCGCATGCTCATGCACACGATCGAGCTGCGCCAGGCGCCGTGGCTTTGGCTGCATAACCTGGCCGCACCCGATCCGCTGCACATCCTGCCCATATTTTTCATCGTGACCATGTTTCTGGTGCAGTACCTGACGCCCTCCCCGGGTATGGACCCCGCGCAGCAGAAGATGATGGCTTTGACCATGCCGGTCTTCTTCGGCTTCATGACCTGGAATCTCAGCTCGGGTCTGGCGCTCTATTGGGCCTTCGGCAATGTGATCAACGTCATCCAGCAGATGTTCATGAACCGGACCAGGCTAGGCCGGCAGATGCGCGAGGTGGCCCAGAAGCGAGCCGCCAAACGCCTCGGGCGGCGCTAAGCCCAAGGTCGGAATCCCGGCCCAAACCCAGGTTGCCGGCTCGCGGGCGCGAAACTCCTCGCCCGCGATGCAAAATTCCCCGCCCGAATGCGATACTAGGGCGATGTCTATCGACGACTACCGCACGGCCGCGGAAAAAATTGCCGGCTTTCTCCAGTTCCTCACCGCAAGAGGCGCCTTGCGTCTGAAGTACCGCATCGTCGCCGGTCCGGGGGCCGTCGACCCGGATGGGCTGGAGGCGCGCGAAATCTATGTGGACCTGAGCGGTCCGGATGCGCCGCGGCTGACCGAACGCGGCGGCGAGTTGCTGCGGGCGCTCGAGCATCTGGCGGCGAAGATCGTCCGCCTGGAGGTGGAGGAGCATGACAAGATCTCCTTCGACGCCCACAACTTCAAGGCTATCCGGGCCCGCGAGCTGAAGCTTTCCGCCGAAACCGCGGCGGAAAAGGTGCGCCGCACTTCGCAGCCGTACAGCTTTGCCGCCATGAATTCCAGGGAGCGCCGCATGCTCCATCTGGCCTTTCGCGACTGGGCGGATCTGGAAACGGAAAGCTGCGGAGAAGGCGCGCGCCGTTTTGTGGTGGTCTACCCGAAGGGAGCGGCCCGGTTGAGCGCGCCCGCTCCAGGGCCGAGCCGACCGAACCGTTCCGGGGCCGGACCTTCCGGAAACCGCCGCGGCCGCCGCGACGTCTGAAGCCGCCGGCGAAGGCCGCACGCCATCTCTCCGCGGAAATGCATACTCCCTCCCAGTCCGAGCCCGGCGACGTGGCCCCGGATATAGCCGGGGATGCGGGCGGCCCGGCCGAATCCCACGAGTGCGGCGAAACCATTGTTGCGATCGCTACGCCGCCCGGACGCGGAGGCGTCGGCATCGTGCGGCTCTCCGGGCCGCGGGCGCGCGCGATCGCTCTGCCTATGCTGCGTCTGCGCAGCGCTCTCGATCACGCCCGGGCGCGCTTTGCCGAGATTCTCGATCCGGAGACCCAGGAAAAGCTGGATGAAGCGCTGGTTACCTGCTTCACGCCGCCCCGCTCCTATACCGGCGAGGAGGTGGTGGAGATTGCGGCGCACGGCTCCCCGGTGCTTTTGGATCTGCTGGTGCGCAGGGCGATCGCCGCGGGGGCGCGTCTGGCGGCGCCGGGCGAGTTTACCGAAAGGGCCTTCCTGAATGGCCGCGTCGATCTGACCCAGGCCGAAGGGGTGCGGGACCTGATTGAGGCTCAGACGCTCTACCAGGCGAGGGTCGCGGCGCAGCAAATGGGGGGATCGATTTCGCGCTCGCTCCGGCCCATCAAGCGCGAGCTGGTGGACCTGATCGCGCTGCTCGAAGCGGGAATCGATTTCGCCGAGGATGATATCGACACGCTGCCGGCAGCCGAGATCCTCTCCCGGCTGGAGCGCGTGCGGGCTCCGCTGCAGGCCATCGCCGACAGCTTCAAGCGCGGGCGGCTCGTCCAGGCTGGAATCGGCCTGGCCATCGTCGGGCGGCCCAATGCCGGCAAATCCTCCTTGTTCAATTGCCTGCTTCAGCAGGAGCGAGCCATCGTAACCTCGGCCCCCGGCACAACGCGGGACACGGTGCGGGAGAGGATTTCGATTGAAGGAATTCCGGTGGAGCTGATCGATACGGCGGGTCTGCGCGAGGCGCAGGACGAAGCGGAAAGGATCGGCATCCAGAAGTCCCGCGAAGCGCTGGCCGATGCAGAGATTCTTCTGCTGGTCCTGGACGCCTCGCAGCACGTGATTCCGGAAGAGAGAGATCTGCTGAGGGAACTCGCCGGGCGCAAGGTGCTGGTGGCGATCAACAAGGTCGATCTGCCGCACGCGCGGGAGACCGAGACGGCCGCCGCCATGGCGGAGGCGATGGGCCGCCGGGCGGTGCGCACCTCCGCGCGCACCGGTGAGGGATTGGAGGAGCTGAAGCGCGAGATGCTGGCCCTGGTGAGCGGAGGCGCGGGGGAAGAAGGCGCGATGCTGACCACTCTGCGGCATTCTCTGGCGGTGAATGCCGCGCTCGAATCCGTTGCGGCCGGAAAAAATGCGGCGGAGCAGGAGATTCCACATGAAATGTTGCTGCTCGATCTCTATGCGGCGCTGCGGAGTCTCGATTCGCTGACCGGCGAGACCACCGCCGACGACGTCCTGAACCTGATCTTTTCCACCTTCTGCATCGGGAAATAACCAGCCGCGCCCATGCGGTTACAATCATGAGGCTGGCGGGGTGTTCGAGCCTCACGGTTTCCCGGCGCCGCGCACGCCCACGGGGAGTCGGCGCAGATCGCCTTCGACCGGCCGCGTGGGCCTATAGCTCAATCGGTTAGAGCAGCGGACTCATAATCCGTTGGTTCCAGGTTCAAGTCCTGGTGGGCCCACCAGAACACCCAAGCCGTCAGGCTTCCGCCCGGTTACGAAACTACGTTTCGGGTATGGTCCCCGGTCTCCTTCCGCAGTTGCTCCACCCGGTCCGCCAGTTGTTTCCGGAGCGCGGCATATTGAGGGTTGCCGATCAGGTTGTTCCGCTCACCCGGATCCGTTTGAAGATCGTAGCGCTCGAATTCTTCGGGCGAAAGGTAGTAGTGAATGTATTTGTAGCGCGTCGTGCGCACGCCGTGGTGCGGACGCACCTGCTCCGCGCCCGGGTATTCGAAGTATTCGTAAAGCCAATCCTGCCGCCACTGGGTTTCTTTGCCTTGCGCCAGCTTTACCAGGCTCCTGCCCTGCATTTTCTCCGGGATCGCGGCTCCGCCCAGTTCCAGCAACGTGGGCGCAAAGTCGAGATTGAGCACCATCTCATCGACCTTGGTTCCGGCGGGAAACAGCCTGGGATAGCGAATCATCGTCGGGGTGCGAAGCGACGGCTCATGCATGAAGCGTTTATCGAAGCAACGCCACTCCCCGAGAAAGAATCCATGGTCGGAGCTGTGCAATACCACCGTGTCGTCCAGTTGTCCCGAGGATTCGAGGTGGTCCAGGACTCTGCCGATGTTTTCGTCGACCGATAGGAAACCCGCATAGTAATCCTTCACCAGCTCCTCGAGAGAACGCGCACAATCGCCCGTCTGAATGGTTCCGATCTTATTCTGGGCATCGGCGAAGCATCGTGGTTTGCCCGGATACCCCTTGAGGTCGTCGTCGAAGGTGGCAGGCTTGGGGATCGAAACGCCATTGAACATATCCATGTATCGCCGCGCCCGGAAGAACGGCGCGTGCGGAGTCTGAAGCCAGAGGAGGAGGCAAAAGGGCCGATCGCGCTCTTCCTTCAACCAGTCCAGCGCGCGATCCGTAAAAAGATCGTCCGCATACACTCCCGTCCAGTCCAGATCGGGGTTATCGGGAAAATCGTTTCTGTTGGTTCCGCGGTAGATCTTCTCTACCCCCATCTCTCCTTTCCGCCCCTCGTATGCGTGCGGAGCATAGTAGTTGGTGGCGGGGCTGTTGAAGGCAAAGTAGTAATCCCAGTAGCGCTCGCGGACCCCGTTGGGCGCATGGGCTTTTCCCACCATCGCGACGTCGTAACCCGCCTCATGCAGCAGGTCGGTGAATATGGGAATATCGGCGGACAGCGGCTCCTCCGTCTTGTTGTCCAGCGCGCCGGAGGTGTGCGAGTAGAGCCCGGTGAGGGTAACGGCGCGCGCCGGGGCGCATAAGGCATTTGTACAAAAGGAATTGTTGAAATACGCCCCTTCGCGCCCGATGCGGTCCTGGTGCGGCGTCTTCAGGATCGGGTTGCCGGCCAGACTCAGGGCATCGGATCTTTGTCCCTCGGTATAGAAGAAGACGATGTTGGGCCGCTTCCTGCCGGATGCTTGCGCCGCCGCCTGCGGAAGGATGGAGGAAGCGATTGCGGCCCCTGCCGCCACCGAACTGCTCTGCAGAAACTCCCGCCTCGACATATCCGGTCTCGCGGTTGCTTCAATTGCATTGCTCATGAATTCTGATCCCCTTTCTCCGTTTTATGCTAGGGTTTCGGTTTTAGGACCGTGAAAGATTCCAGTAGATGGTGCGGAGCAACACGCTGCGCACGGCGCAGCCGGACTGGCGTCCAATCGTCCAGCCACTGTTGCAAATTCGGCTCGCACGGATTGGAATGCAAGCTGCGCGACTTGTCGGCGAGGTTTACGGCATCGCTTGGCTGGCCGAGAAAGAGATTTCCGGCTGTAGGCCTTCGATATAGATTGATCACGGCATTCAGATGGTCGATGATGCCTCGGTTGTCGAGGGCGGGACAGGCAAATGGCTCCGATAGGGCCCCGCCCGCTCCTCAGGCCAGCTTGCGCAGCCGGCTCACGCGCCCCACTTCCACCCATTCCACCACAAAGATGTTGCCGCTATGGTCGAAGCATGCCCCATGCGGGCAGACGAACTTGCCCGGCGTGAAATGGTCGCGGCTGAGCTTCCGGGTGGCCATGTAATCGCTGTGCGAGTCGTCTCCAAGATTTTCGATGATCCGATTGTTGCGGTCCATCAGGGTCACCCGCGCAAAGAGGTCGGGCACCACCATGTCTCCGTTTTCGTAGATGCCGAAGTTGCACGGCGCATTGGTCCCATAAATGAAATCGATGTGCCGGCCGTCCAGGGTGAAGCGCTGGATCCGCTTGTTGCTGCGGTCGGCCACGAGCAATACCGGTTCCGGGCCGCGCGAATCCAGCGTCACGCCATGCGGGCAGAGAAGATGGCCGGGCTCCGCGCCCGGACCGCCGAAGGTGCGAATATATTCCCCTTGCGCGGTGTACTGCACGATGTAGCTGGACCCGTAACCGTCGCCGACGTAAATATCGCCGTTGGGGGCGATGGCCAGGTTGGTCGGGCTGTATTTCAGGGGCTGGCCGTCCGGCCCGGGCGCGGCATAGACCTCCGAGACCTTGGGATAGCCGAGGGCGAATACCTCCTCGCCGTTCAAGGTGGTTTTCACCACCAGGCCGCGCTCGATGTCGCAGAGATACAGAAACTCCTCCGAACCCTCCTTGCGGATCGTCAGGCCGTGCGCGCCGCCGCGGAATTCGCTGCCCCAGCTCTTGACGAACTTTCCCTGGTGGTCGAAGACCACCATGCTGTCCTGCTTTTCGCTGGTGGCGCGCACGGTATGGTGAATGTAGATCCGGCCCTGGGAGTCTTCGCAGACCCCGTGGGTGTTCCCATAGCGAATGTCCGCGGGCAGCTCGCCCCAGTCGTGGGTGACTTCGTAGGTATGTTCGCCGGAGCCCAGGATGGGCTTCCGGCTGCCGGATTTATCGGTTGCGCCAAGAATCATAGGGGGTTCAAGTGAAACGGCTGCGGTGGCGGCCAGGCCGGCCCCCAGCATCTTCATCGCATCGCGCCTGGATGGATTCATCGACATGTCCTTCCGCCGCGGAGCGTCGTTCCCGCTGTCGGCGGCGTCGAACGGGGATTCCCGCCCACTATACTCCAGACGCCGCCGGCCGCGATACGGCGGAGGCGCGGCTGTTTTGCAAAGCGCTGGGGCAGGAAGTCCCGCTTGCGGATCGGTCAGCCGAGCAATCGCGCCGCCTCCTGCGCGAAATAGGTCACGGCAAACCCGGCGCCGGCGCGGTAGATGGCCAGCAAAGACTCGAGGATAGCCCGGTCGCGGTCCAGCCAGCCGCGGGCGAAGGCCGCCTGCAGCATCGAATACTCGCCGGAGACCTGGTAGGCGCCGAGAGGAACATCGAAGCGCTCCCGGGCGGCGCGGATCACATCCAGATAGGGCATCGCCGGTTTCATGAGAATCAGGTCCGCCCCTTCGCGCAAATCCTGTTCAATCTCCCGCATGGCCTCCCGCGGATTGGCGCCGTCCATTTGATAACTGCGGCGGTCGCCGAACTGCGGCGCGGAGCCGGCCGCCTCGCGGAACGGTCCGTAAAAAGAGGAGGCGAACTTCGCCGCGTAGGAAAGGATGGGCGTTTGTTCCAGGCCGGCTCGATCCAACTCCCGGCGGATGGCGCGGACTCTGCCGTCCATCATGTCCGAGGGCGCCACGATGTCGGCCCCGGCCTGCGCCAGGGAGAGCGCCGTTTTTGCAATCAGGGCGACGCTGGCGTCATTTTCAATTTCATACGCCTCGCCCGTTTTCCTGACCACGCCGCAATGGCCGTGGTCCGTGTACTCGCAGAGGCAGACGTCGGCCACCAGCAGAAGACCCGGGGCAGCTCCTTTGAGCGCCCGAAGCCCCTGCTGCACGATGCCATCCTCGGCCCACGCCCCGGAGCCCTGCGGGTCCTTCTCCGGCGGCAGGCCGAAGAGCAGCAGACCGCCGATCCCCGCCGCCGCCGCTTTTTCCGCCTCCCTGGCCGCCTGGTCGAGCGAAAGGTTGAAGACGCCGGGCATCGCGGAGACTTCGCGGCGGATCCCCTCGCCTGGGCACAGAAACAGCGGGTAGATGAATGTCGCCGGGTCCATGCGCGTTTCGCGCACCAGATCGCGCAGGGCTTCGTTTCGGCGCAGGCGCCGGAGCCGGGTTGCGGGGAACTCCATTGCTCAATTCTAAGGGCTGGGCCGGGCGGCTGGAGCAGGCGAGGGGCGCGGCCATGGGCTAGCATTATTAAGGTTGGACCGCGGTTCCGGGAGATCTTGGATTCCTTGTCGCTCTTTGCCCCCATTCCGTCGGCAGTGGAGCAGTACAGCGGCGAAGCGCTGGAGTGGCCCCGGCTGCTGGATCTGGTGGCCGGCTACGCCCAATCCGGCGCCGCGCGCGACTGGCTCCGGCAATTGCGGCCTTCCTGCGATCTGGCTTGGCTTCAAGAGGAACACGATCTGACCGGAGAAATGCGGGGCCTGCTCGCCGCCGGCCCGCTTCCGGGACTGGAGAATGTCTTCGATCCGGAGGGCCCGCTGCAGGAGGCCCGGATCGAAGGCGCGGCGCTGACCGAGCAGCAGATCTTTGCGCTCGTGCGCCTGGCGGAAGGCATTGACGCCTGGCGGCTTCTGCTCCAGCATCCGCCGCCGGGCGCGGCCGGCGGAATCGCCGGTCTGTATGAGTTGATCCGGCTGCCCGAGGGCTGCGATCTCGCCGCGCTGGCCCGCTCCCTGCGCTCCCGGTTCGAACCCGGCTTCGATCCCGGCCACGGCGCGGCTCCGAGTTCCGATGCGCAATTCCCGCCCGGGCATTCTCTCCTGGATACCGCATCGCCCGCTCTCAAGCGCATCCGCGGCGAGATTGGCCGGCGGCGGCGGGAGATTGAAGTGAATCTGCGCGCCACCCTGCGCCGTTTGTCCCAGGGCGGCGAGACGCAGGAGGATCTGATTACGATCCGCGGCGATCGCTTCGTGATCCCCGTCCGGGCCGAGCACAAGCGCCGAATCCCGGGCGTGGTCCACGGCGCCAGCTCGAGCGGGCAGACCGTCTTTCTGGAGCCCCTGGAGACCATCGAGCAGAATAACGAGCTGCGGCGCGTGCAGGAGGAGGAAGCGGCCGAGATCTGGCGGATTTTCCAGGACATGACCCGGGAGATTGCCCGGCAAAGGGAGGCGCTCTCTCTGGGCGCCTCCGCTCTGGCCAGAATCGACACCGTCGCCGCGCGGGCCCGGTTCGCCTCCGCCCGGGACTGCGTGCGGCCCGCCTTCTCCGGCCCGGAGGCGCCGGTGCTGGACCTTACCCGGGCTCGCCATCCGCTGCTGGAGCAGCGGCTTCGCGGCGTGAGCGCGATCGTGCCGCTCAGCTTCGCGCTGCGCGGGGAACAGCGGCAGATGATCATCAGCGGCCCGAATACGGGCGGCAAAACGGTGGCGCTCAAGACGGCCGGCTTGCTGGCGATGATGGCGCAGTCGGGTATCCCTGTGCCGGCGGCGGCGGCCACATTTCCGGTGTTTCGCGCCATTCTCGCCGATATCGGCGACGCGCAGTCGATCGAGCGGAATCTCTCCTCCTTCTCCGCGCATATCGTGAACGTGCAGAACATCCTCGACGCCCTGAAGGCGAAGCCGGAGGAGCTGGCCGGCCGGGCCCCCAGCCTGGTTCTGCTGGATGAACTGGGCTCGGCGACCGAGCCCGAGGAGGGCGCCGCCCTAGCGGTGTCCATCGCCGGCTACCTGCTGGAACGGCCGGCCTGGTCCGTCATTACCACCCATTACACGCAACTCAAGGCCTATGCCGCGCGGCGGAGCGGGGTGGTCAATGCGGCGGTCGGCTTCGAGGAATCCACGTTGACGCCCACCTACGACCTGCGGGTCGGCCTTCCCGGATCCTCAGCCGGCGTCAATATCGCGCAGCGGCTCGGCCTGGAGGACGCGGTGATCGCCGTCGCCAGGGCCGAACTCGGCGGCGGAAACG
>JAJYZK010000059.1 GCA_021799945.1 Acidobacteriota bacterium | reverse complement strand
CTCGGCCAGGGCGCCCGGCGGCACGCCGAACAGGTCGCACAGCTCCGCCGACCAGGCCAGCCGGCCGATGTTGTACAGGAGCGTGCGGCAGGCGTTGGTGCGGTCGGTTGCGTGACGCTTGCCGCCGGTCAGGTTCCAGAGCAGCCAGGAGTCCACGGTTCCAAAGGCCAGACGGCCCTGCTCGGCGTCGCGCCGGGCGCCTCCGACATTTTCCAGGATCCAGGCAATTTTTGTCGCCGAGAAATAGGGGTCGAGCAGCAATCCGGTTTTTTGCCGGATGGTTTCTTCGGCTCCCTCGGCGGCCAGCCTCCGGCAGAGCGGCGCCCCGCGGCGGTCCTGCCAGACGATCGCGTTCGAAACCGGCTTGCCGGTCTGGCGATTCCACACGAGCGTGGTCTCGCGCTGATTGGCGATGCCGAGAGCGGCGACGTCGCGCGGAGGAATCCCGGTATTCTCCAGAACCTCCACGGCCGAGGCCATCTGCGAGGTGAGAATGGCGTAAGGATCGTGCTCCACCCGGCCGTCGGCGGGAAAAATCTGGGGGAATTCGCGCTGGGCCATGCCGGCGATGGTTCCCTGGCGATCGAAGAGAATCGCGCGGGAGCTGGTGGTGCCCTGGTCAAGAGCGAGAATATATTGCATCGGCCACTCGCGAGATCTGCTGTTTCTCTCCGGAAACGGAGTTTCGCCTCGGCTTCCGGACCGCGCTCCATAGTATCCCACGCGCCCTATCCCGTGAGCCGCGAGCATGAGCCCTCCGGCCGCCGCCCGCCGCGAACGCGCCGGGGGATTTGCCGCGCCGCGGTTACGCGGAAATGCTATAGACTGCAAACCGGCGGCGGAGGAACCGATGCGGGAAATGAACCTGAATGACGCCAGCCTGACGGTCTTTGTGGGCACCCTCGTCACGGATGCCGCAGGGCATCCCCGGGGCCGGGTGAAGGATGTTGCGGTGGCCACCGGACCGGCGGCCGGCGCGGTAGCCGGCCTGGTGCTGAAGACCCGCGAAGGCGCCCGTCTGGTGCCGGCGGCCGAGGTTCTCCAGACTCCCGCCGGCACCCTGGAGCTGGCCGAGAGCGCGTCGCTGCGCGAGATGCGCGGGGACGAAAACTTTCTTCTGCTGCGGGAGGATGTGGTGGACCGGCAGATTATCGACGTACACGGACGCAAAGTGGTGCGCGTCAACGACGTCGAGCTGCAATGGTCTTCGCAGAACGGGCGCGTGCTGCTGCGGGTCGCCGGCGTCGAGGTGGGCCTGCGGGGCGCCCTCCGCAGGCTGCTGAAGGGCGTCGTGCCCGGGCCCTCGCTCGAGGCATTCTCCCGCCGCTTCGCCGCCCGCGCCATTCCGTGGGAGTTCGTGAACGTGATCGAAGTGGACCCGGCGCGCCAGGTGAAGTTGAAGGTGGAGCAGGAGCGGCTGGCCCGCATGCATCCCTCCGATCTGGCCGAGATTCTGGAGGAGCTGGCGCCGGCGGAACGGGAAGCGGTCTTCGTCTCGCTGGGGGAGGAGGTCGCCGCCGAGGCCCTCGAAGAGGTTGAGCCGAAGCTGCAGAAGGCGCTCCTGGAATCGCTGGATTCCAGCCGGGTCGCGGATATCGTCGAGGAGATGGATCCCGGAGCCGCGGCCGATCTGCTGGCCGAGCTGCCCGAGGATCGCTCGGAGGCGATCCTCGAAGAGATGCAGCCGGAGGAGCGGCACGAGGTGGAAGAGCTGCTGGAGTTCCACGAGAACTCCGCCGCAGGCCGCATGACCACCGAGTATGTGAGCGTCCCGTATTCGGCGACGGTGGCCGATGCGGTGCAGGCGCTGCGCGACTTCGAAGGCGACCTGGAGTCCGTCACCGAGATCTACCTGACGGGGGAGGATGGAGAGCTGAAGGGCGTAGCGCCCCTGGCCCGGCTGATTCTAGCCATGCCGGAGACGCGGGTCGCCATGCTCGCCGAGCCGCGCATCCTCTCCTGCCGCGCGGAGGAGCATCAGAAGGAAGTCGCCGAGCTTTTCGACAAATACAATCTCCGCGCCCTGCCGGTGGTCGATAGCGGGAACCGGCTGGTGGGCGTGATTCAAGCCGATCACGTCATCGCCTTTTTGAGAAAGGATCATTGAGGCCGGCTCCGGCTGCATCTTCCGTCCCTGAGAAATCGAAGGCCGCAATCGAGCGCGGCGCCCGCTCCCCGCAATCGTCGATCCCGGTTTGTGTTCCGTATGCTGAGACGCTGGAAAATCCGGATACTGCTCTTCCTCGCCGTGCTGGGGCCGGGCTTTATCACCGCCAATGTCGATAACGACGCCGGCGGAATCCTCACCTATTCGCAGGCCGGCGCGCAGTTCGGGTACGCCCTGCTATGGACGATGATCCCCATCACCATCGCCCTCCTGGTGGTGCAGGAGATGTGCGCCCGCATGGGCGCGGTGACCGGCAAGGGACTGAGCGACCTGATCCGGGAGGAGTTCGGACTGCGCGTGACCTTCTTTTTGATGGCGCTGCTGGTGGTGGTGAACTTCGGCAACGTGATGGCCGAATTCGCCGGAATCGCCGGCAGCCTGCAACTCTTTCATGTCAGCAAATACCTCTCGGTGCCGGTCTGCGCGGTGCTGGTGTGGCTGCTGGTGGTCAAAGGGGATTACAAGGGAGTGGAGAAGGTCTTTCTCGCGGCGTCGGTCTTCTATATTGCCTACATCATTACCGGCGTGCTGGCCCAGCCAAGCTGGCGCGAGGCGATGGTGGCCACGATCCGGCCGCCCGGACGCGCCATGTGGAGCGCCAGAAGCTATGTCTACGTCACGGTCGGAGTGATCGGAACCACGATTTCGCCCTGGATGCAGTTCTATCTGCAATCCTCCGTGGTGGAAAAGGGAGTCACCGCGAAGACCTATGGAGCTTCGCGGCTGGATGTGATCGTGGGCTCCTTTTTCACCAACATCGTCGCCTGGTTTATCGTAGTGGCCTGCGCGGCGACCCTCTTCGCCCACGGAATGGGAGCGGTGAAGGAAGCGGCCGACGCCGCCGAGGCGATGCGGCCGCTGGCCGGCCGGTACGCCTTTCTGCTGTTCGCCGTGGGTCTGTTCAACGCATCGCTCTTCGCCGCCTCGATTCTTCCGCTCTCCACCGCCTATACGGTATGCGAAGGGCTGGGCCTGGAGTCGGGCGTGGATCGCAGCTTCAAGGACGCTCCCGGATTCTATTGGCTGTACAGCCTGTTGATCGCCGGCGGCGCCGCGGCCGTGGCCCTGATGCCCAACGCCAGGCTGGTGCACATGGTGATTCTGAGCCAGGTGCTGAACGGCGTCCTGCTGCCCTTCGTGATTGTCTTTCTGCTGCTGCTGATCAACCGCAAGGACCTCATGGGCGAATACGCCAACCCGGGTTGGCTGAACGCGATCGCCTGGGCTACGTCGGCGGTGATCATCGCCCTTTCCGTCTTCATGATGTTTGCCGGCGGCTACTAGTGTCCCGAGTCAGAAGTTCGCATCACAAAGGAACTGTCATCCTGAGCGGAGTTTGGCCCGCTTTTGGGCCAAACGGAGTCGAAGGATCTGCGGTTTTTCTGGAACGAATTTCCGATTCGCCACACTCGGGCCTGATAACGCTACCGGCCCTAACCGGAATCCAGAATGCGGCGCCGCAGGTTGGCGCCGGCCGCCAACGCGGCCGGCGAACCAATCGGACCCCTTGCCTGCTTGAGTACCGCCGGGCGGGAATTCCCTCGACGGACGGGGCCCGGTTCGATACTCTCTGCTCATCGGGATGCGTCGCGCCCTGCTAAGGACCCGCGACCGGCGCCTGAAACAACAATCGATCTGGAGAGCGGTCGCGCGATCCGCGCTCGATCCATGGGGCCGCGGATGGGTCCGCGGACAGGTCGAGGAATGCGCAAAGCGTAAAGACCGATGGAACGATCGCTCCGGCGACCGATCGAAAATTCGCGACAGGCCCGGCGAGCGCAAGCGGGATAGGCCAAATGCAGGGGCGGATTCGAAATCCCATTGATCGCGGCCTTCCGCTCAGGCGCGAAGCCTTTCCGCCGAAAAACGGGGCTCGCCGCAAGAGGCATCGTCCGAGGGGATCGCTTGGAAGTTGAAACTCCTGTCACCGACCCTGTCACGACAGGGATCGCGGAGGCGAAGCCCCCCTCCTTCGGCTCATCGAGCGCCGGATGGACCCTTCTCTTCGCCCTCGCCATCTGGCTCCTGGCCTTTTTCTTCTATCGTGCGGCCCCTTACCTGCGCAGCGGCTCCGACGTGATCTTTTCCGCCAAGCTTCGCTGGGAGCGCAAAGGGGATGTCTTTCCGACGGGGATGGGAAAGACGCGCCTGCTGATCTTCGGCGACAGCAAGGTCCTGGCCGGCTTTATGCCGCGTGAGTTCGACCGGCTGGCCGCGGCGGCGGGCGACCCGGTGGAGTCCTTCAATTCCGGATTTCCCGGCATGGACTACTTTCTTCCGCCGCTCAAAACGCTTTGCCGGCGGGGACAGGCGCCCGATGTTGTCCTGATGACGCTGGTCTGGAGCGGCGATCCTCCCAAACGGGATATTTTTCATTTCATCTCCGACGATCACGCCGTGATTCAGGATCTGTTTCCGTTTCGGAATCTGCCTCGGGATCTTACGGCTTATCTGATGAATGCTCCGGCGCATGGCGGGCTGCTGAACTCGTACCGCGACGCCAGGGAGGCCGCGAGCCGGATGGTCGCCGATCGCGGATACTATCTCATCCGGGAGCAGAGCCATTTTCCCCTCGGGCGGCTCCCCGACGATTTTCATCTGGCCTCCGACACTCCGGCGCGGGTGATTCTGCGTCAGGCTCCCGTGCCCAGCGCGCAACTGCGGAGTTTTAACCGGGTTCTGCGGCAATACCATATCCGCTGCTTTTACGTGCCGCGGTACATGCGGCAGGGCGAGGTGGCGTCTCCTCCGGCCTTCAATCGCGCGTTTGCCGAAGCGCTCGAACGCAATTCCTCCTGCCGGCTTCTGGGCCCCGAGTATTACCTGTATCCCAACCGGGACTTCTCCGACCAGACCCACGCGAATGCGGAGGGCGCGCGGCTCTACACCCGGGCGCTCTTCGACCTGGTGAAGCCCGAGTTGAGATCCTCGGCGGCCGCAGGCGCTCGCCAGAGCGGCGCCGGAGCCGCATCCGGGAAGGGAAGCGAAGATGCTCTTCAATAGCTTCCAGTTTTTCTTCTTCTTTCTCGTCGTCTGGGCGTTGTTTCTGGTCAGCCGGGGCACGCCGCGAAAGATTCTTCTGCTGGCGGCCAGCTACTACTTCTACATGTGCTGGAGCACCAAGTACATCTTCGTGATCTGGGCCATCACGCTCATCGATTACGCCGCCGGCCTGGGCATCGAGCGGGCCCGGGGCGAGCGACGCCGCTTCTATCTGGGGCTCAGCCTTTTTTGCAATCTGGCGCTGCTGTTTTTTTTCAAGTACTTCAACTTCGTCACGGGATCGATCTGGACAACGGCCCATCTCTTCGGGCTGCGCTCCGACCCACCTCTGCTCAACATCCTGCTCCCCGTCGGCCTGTCCTTTCACACCTTCCAGGCGATGAGCTACACCATCGAGGTGTACCGGGGAAATGCGCCCGCCGAGAAGAGCCTGCTGAACTATAGCCTCTACGTCGCCTTCTTCCCGCAGATGGTCGCCGGCCCGATCGAGCGGCCCAATCACCTTCTCCCGCAATTTCACCGCGACCCGCATCCCGATTTCTCCGGCATCCGGTCCGGCCTGACGCAGGCGCTGTGGGGCCTGTTCAAGAAGATGGTCATTGCCGACAATGTCGCGGACTTCGTGAAGCAGATTTACGCCGCGCCGCGCCAGTACGACGGGGCGGAGCTGGCCCTGGCCACCGTTCTCTTCTCCATCCAGATTTACTGCGATTTCTCCGGATACACCGATATCGCGCTGGGACTGGCGCGCCTGATGGGCTACGAACTCGCCGTCAACTTCCGCCAGCCCTACTTCAGCCGCTCTCCCACCGAGTTCTGGAGGCGGTGGCATATCTCGCTCTCCACCTGGTTTCGGGATTACGTCTACATCCCGCTGGGCGGCAACCGCGTCACCCCGCTCCGGCGCTATTGGAACCTGCTGGTGACCTTTCTGGCGAGCGGCTTATGGCATGGAGCAAGCTGGAGCTTTGCCGTCTGGGGCTGCCTGCACGGAACCTATCTGATCGCCCAACAGGAGGCGTCGGCCTTCGCCGCGCGGCGAGGCTGGGCGGCGCGCCTCCAGGGAGCCCCTGCCGCGGCCCTGAACGGAGCCAAAATTCTTCTTACCTGGAGCCTGGTGACCGTGGCCTGGATCTATTTCCGCGCCTCCACGCTCCGGGACGCCTGGTTCATCACCTGGCATCTGTGGCCGCTGGGCCGTCTGGATCCCTTTGTGCTGAAGACCGGAGGATTTTCCCGCGACGAGGCGCCGGTTCTCGTGCTGGCCGTACTGCTGCTATTTCTGGTTGACTGGTGGATCGCCAACCCTGCCCGCGTTCCGCGGGCCTGGCGCTCGCCGGTATTTCGCGCCCTCTGCTACAACGCCTGCGCCTGGGCCATCGTGTTTTATGGATTCTTCGGCCACCGCGATTTCATCTACTTCCAATTCTGATGCCGGCCGCGGCTTCACGGCAGCCGGCCCGCGGCCAGCTCGCGAATGAGGTCCCGGTCGGCGGCGAGAAAATCGAAGCGGGGGAGTTCGCGGAGCGGGCACCAGCGCAGATCGTGGAAGATGCGGTTGGTGATTTCGCCCTCAAAGCTGCGGACGGCGAAGAACTGCAAATCGACGGCCCCGCCGCGCCGGTAATGGTGACAGGTGCGGGCGACAATCTCCCCGATCTCGGCCCGGATGCCGAGCTCCTCCTGCAGCTCACGCCGCAGCGCCTCCTGCGGGCTTTCGCCGGTTTCCATCTTCCCGCCCGGAAACTCCCATTTGAGAGCCATCGGCTGATCCGGGCGAAGCTGGCAGATGAGCACCGAATCGCCGCGCAGGATCAGGCCGGCGACGACGGCGCGCACGGCTCTTTCGCGAGCGCCGGATTTCTCCGATTTCAGTTTTTCCCGCGACTCCACGGCAACCCCTAAAACGATTCAATCACACTTGCCTTGGGAGTTGTCCATGACGGCGGCGGAGGGTCGATTCCTTAAGTTTCGCGTCCCGCCCGAAGATGGCCGCGGAGGAAATTCACGCCGGCTGCGGAAACGACTGCTCCGGGTAGAACACGGGCCAGCCTCGCTCCGCAGCCATGCGCAGCAGCGCGGGCGAGGGGTTGACGGGGAAGGGATGGCGGGCCGCCTGGAGCATCTCCGCATCGTGGATGGAGTTGCCGAAGACGGCGTCGGGCAGGACCACGCCGGCGGCGGCCAGCGAGGCCACCTTGCCCGGGCCGGAGGGCACGTCGAGGAGCTTGCTGGTGATCTTGCCCTGCGCTACTTCCACGCGGACGGCGCGCACTCTCTCCGGCGGGATATGGAGGCTGCGGACGCCTTCTTCGATCACCCAGTTGTTGGTAGAGCTGACGGCCCAGAGTTCCGAGCCTTGCGCGGCCAGGGCGTCGGTCAGCGCCCGCATTTGGGGGAAGATGCTGCCGGCGATGCGGGAGCGGAAAAACGAGGCGGCGGCCGTGCGCACCTCCGACTCGCTCAAACCGTCATAGATCTGCGCCATCTCTCCGCACATCGGCGACTCGGCGATCTCCCCCGCCAGATAGAGCCGGTAGCGGGAATCGATCCAGTCGCTGGAGTTGCGCGAGAGGATGCCCTGCTCGATCGACCAGACCATGAATTCGTAGCCGGAATCGCGGCTCCAGAGGGTGCCGTCGCAATCGAAAACCGCGACCGCCGGGCAAAGGGCGAGAACCTTATCGGTGAACTCCCGGGCCGGGACAACTACGGCGGAGCTGGAATGGATGCTGGTCAAAACCGCGTACGGCTCCTGCGAAGATTTCCGCGAAAAATCCAGGAATGCTTCCATTGTCGGCTATTCCGGGGTTTTTTGCACGAGACGGCGCAAGGGCCGGCATACGGATCGGGGCGCGGATTGGGCGGGCGTGGGGAGCGTGGAGCCGCCCGGTTGCCGCTGATGCTCTTGATTCCCGGCCGCGGCCCGGCCCGCCGGCCCGCCCGCCGCCCGGGCGATAATCGAGACTGTGGAGACTCGTTCCGCAAGCAGGCTGTCGCCGCCGGTGGGCGCATCCACGCTCCCTCGGGATCTCCGCGAGTACCAGACCTATCTGCGGGTGGAAAAAGGTCTTCGTCCGCTCACCTGCGAGGCTTATGGGAAAGATCTGCTGCAATTTGCGGAATACCTGGAAGGGTCCGGGCGTCTGCCGGCAAGCGCAGGGGAGCGGGAGGTGGCCGGTTTTCTGAAGCATCTCCACGAACATGGCGTGCAGGCTCGCTCGGCGGCCAGAAAGCTCTCCACGCTGCGGGGGTACTATCGCTGGCTTCTGTTGGATCGGAGGGTCCGGCGCGACCCCACAGTCAACCTGGAATCGCCATCGGCTTGGAAGATCCTGCCCAAAGCGCTGGGCGCGAGCGAGGTGGAGAGCATGATGGAGCGGGCCGGGACCGCCGCCGCGCACCCGCAGGCCGATGGAGCCGCGCTGCGCGACCGCGCCATTCTGGAGCTGCTCTACGCCGGCGGCCTGCGTGTTTCCGAGCTGACGGGATTGGGCGTGGAGGACCTGTCTCTGGCCGACGGGCGGGTTCTGCTGCGCGGCAAGGGGGACAAAGAGCGCATCGTCCCGCTGGGACGGTCGGCCATCGAAGCTCTGGAGGACTACATCGCGCGCGGCCTCCCGGCTTTGCTGCGAAACGGCAAGGGCCGCGCCGGCCGAAGCCTCTTCGTTTCCGCCCGCGGAAGGGCGCTTTCCCGCCAGTGGGTCTGGCGCCTGGTCAAGCGCTCCAACCCCGATGCGGCGCCGCATCGGCTGCGCCATAGTTGCGCCACCCACATGGTGGAAAACGGCGCCGACCTGCGGAGCGTTCAGACGCTGCTGGGCCACGCGGACATCGCCACCACCCAGGTGTATACCCATGTGGCCCTGGGACGGCTGAAGGCGGTGCATCGCCTGCACCATCCGCGGGCGAAGCGGACGGCGCAGGCCGAACCCCGCGCCAGAGCCGGCGCAACGCCATGAAGAGCCAGAGCAGCCAGCTTGCGGACCGGTTTCTGGCCGCCCTGGCCCACGAAAAAAGCGCTTCTCCGAACACGCTGCGCGCCTACCGGAGAGAGGTGGGAGACTTTGCGCAATACCTGGCCTCCCGCAACGGCGCCGGCATGAAGTTGAGGGATGTGGACCATCTGCAAGTGCGCTCTTATCTGAGCGAGCTGTATGGCCGCGGCCTGTCGAAGGCCTCGGTCGCGCGGGCTCTGGCCGCCATCCGTTCCTGGTTCCGTTGGCTGGCGAAATCCGGCTACGTGGACTCCAACCCCGCCGCCCTGGCGGCCACGCCTAAATTGCCGAAGCATCTGCCCCGCGTTCCGTCCATCGAGCAGATGAACGGACTGGTCGACTCCGCGGCGGATTCCGAGGCGGCGGCTTGGCCGGAGCGTGACCGGATGATCTTCGAGCTTCTGTATGGATGCGGAATCCGCAACGCCGAGCTGGTGGGAATCGATCTGGCCGACGTCCGCTGGTCGCAGGAGACGATTCTGGTGCGGGGCAAAGGTCGCAAGGAGCGATACGTGCCGTTGGGCGACGCCGCGGCGGAGGCCATTCGCGCCTATCTCCCATCGCGCCTGGCCGCGCTCTCGGGCCGCGAGCATGCGGCCTTGATCCTCAATCGGCGCCTGACGGGAAACGGGCGCCTGACCACGCGCAGCGTCGGGCGCATCGTCAAACGGATCGCGATGGCCCGGGGCCTGCCGGCCGACATTCACCCGCACACCCTGCGCCACGCCTTCGGCGCCCACATGCTGGAGGAGGGAGCGGATCTGCGGGCGATCCAGGAGATCCTCGGCCATGAACGGCTTTCGACCACGCAGCGCTACACGCAGCTTACGGTCGGCCATCTGGCGCAGGTCTACGACCGCACCCACCCCCGGGCGAAATAACCCTTCGTCTCCACATCGAACAGCGGTCCGGTCGCGACGACGAACGCAGGCAAGGTGCGCGGATTCGTCGATATCGCCGAATTTGGCGGGGATCCGAGCCGGGTGCTGAACTTCGGCCAATCGCATCGCTTGTATGCCTTGTGCGAACGCAAGGCTGGCGGGAAACTACAATGCGCTGGTGGGCGGCGTTGGCGGAGACGGCGCGCGAGCCGGCCGCCGCGCCCTGTCGTCCTGAGCGAAACGAAGTGCAGCGAAGGACCTTGCGGCGAGGAAGCCGGATGCGCGACCGCCGATACTACGTCTACATGCTTACCGGCAGCTCCCGGCGGGTGTTGTACACGGGAGTGACGAGAAGCCTGGCCAACCGGCTGACGGAGCACCGCGCCGGCAAGAGCGCCTTCCCCGCCAAATACAGGGCATTTCGTCTGGTTTATTACGAACAGTTCGAATGGGTTCAAAACGCCATCGCCCGCGAGAAGCAGATCAAAGGCTGGAGGCGCGCTCGCAAGGAGGAGTTGGTGAGAGCGATGAATTCGAGGTGGGAGGACCTGGCTCCGCGATTCGGACTGAGCGTGTGGCCGGAACCGCAAGATCCTTCGCGTTGCTCAGGATGACAGCCGTGTTGCCAGGGTAAGGATGTCAGCCGCACGAACGATTGCCGGCGGAGATGCGAAAAGGTGAGGAACGAGCACACGCTGGAGGCGGGCGAAGCCGAAGCCATGAAGGCGGAACTGCTGCGCCCGAAGTACGAAAAGCAGGTTCGCAGCGAACGGCGCAAAAAGGCCGCCGCGCCGTTGGAGGGTCGAGCAGCCGGAGGGCTGCGTCCGTGGCGGGAGCTGGCCGCGCCGCATCCGGAAGTGACCAGCAGACGCGTATAAGGATCCGGTTGAGTTCTATCGCCGAAGTGCGGACCCCTCGCATTCCGCTGTGGGCGAACAAGCTTTGACCATTCACTTCGAAGCGGCCTGATGGCTGAAACGATCCAGGTCATGGTTTAACTCGAAAACATTCACGCGCGGTTCGCCCAGGAAGCCAAATTGCCGCTCGGTCGTGTTCTTCGCCACCAACGCCTTGACTGTTTCCTCCGACATGCCCCGCGCCTTTGCCACTTGCCGGACCTGAAACTCCGCGGCGTCGGGCGTGATGTCCGGATCGAGACCGGAGCCCGATGCCGTCACCAGATCGATCGGCACAGACTGTCCGGGAGCCGTCCCTTGCAGTGCGGCGTCACCCCCGGCAA
>JAJYZK010000058.1 GCA_021799945.1 Acidobacteriota bacterium | reverse complement strand
TCGGCCACATACAAAATTGCGTTCAGCGCCTGGAGGTTCTGCGGTTTCACATTCCCGCGCTGAATCGGTAGGCTGTCCTTGATCCTCTGGTACTGTTCGGCCGTGATCTGCAATCACTCCAAACGATAGCAACACTAGGGTGAACACGCCCCGTTGGGGCGAATCGGAAATCCGCGCAAGAACAACCGCCAGATCCTTCGGCTTCGTTTGGCCCGAAAGCGGGCCAAACTCCGCCTCAGGATGACAGATTGGACAGATTGGTTTGAGGTCGGGGTGGCGGCTTCATCGTTGAGCGAAATTCCGGCTCCGGATAGGATCGGCGCAAGAACGATCCGTCAACGCAGGGTTCGCCGCGGCCCAGGCCAGCCGAGAGCCCCAATTGCGCATCCTTGACCGCCATGTAATACTCAGGGGCGAATTCTTTCGCGTTCCCGCCGCGGGCCAGGTTATCGAAGCCGTCCATCCGATATGGCGGCGCCCGAGGGCGCCGGCGGCCGGGCGCCAAACCGGAGAAAGGGAGAACAACGATGCGCGCAGCACTCGCACTTTCGGGGATTCTGCTGGCCGGCCAGATGGCGTGGGGGCAAAGCGCCGCTCCCGCAGCCCAGAGCGCAAAGGGGACGCTGCGCAGCCTCGTCGGGGAGGCCATCCAGGATTACGCCCGGGTGGACAAGAATATTCTGGCCGCCGCGGCGGCGATGCCGGCTGCAAATTACACCTTCAAGCCGACGCCGGAGATCCGCTCCTTCGGGGAGCTGTTCACGCACGTGATCGAGGCCCAAACCATGGTGTGCTCCACGCTGGCCGGAGCGCCGCAGCGCGCCGGGACGGTGAATGCGGCCAACAAGGAAGAAGTGGAGGCGGCGCTCAAGACGTCGTCGGATCTTTGCGACCGCGCAAACGCAACCGTAACAGAGGCGAATGCGCTGGATATCGTGGGACACGGATACTTCGGCGGCCCGAAGGTGGAGCTGATCGAGAAGAACGCGGCCCACGACAATGAGATGTACGGAACGATGGCCGTCTATCTCCGGCTCAAGGGGATCGTGCCGCCCTCCTCCCGCCCGCGGGGCGGCAAGTAACTTCCACCAGCCTGGGTAGGAATTCGGGGCGCTCCTTGTCCGCGGCGCCCTTCCGATGCCGCGCGTCTCCGAGAGTATAGTGTGAAAGGCGTTTTGGCCGGGGGCGGAGGCGCGCCCCGCCTTGAATGACGAAAGGTGACAGCGGAATGAACATGGATGGAATCACCCGGCGGTCCCTGTTGAAGCAGCTTGGCGCGGCGGCGGCGGTCTGCTCGGGCGCGCATGCCGAGGCGCTGCCTGCGCCGCTGCTGGATGCGGCGCAGGCCGCAGCCCAGCCGGCGGCCGGGAATGCAAGCTCGCAGTGGGCGGCGGCGGCGGCCAAACAGGAGGCCACGCGCGCGCAGCGCATGGAGTGGTGGCATGCCGCGCGCTACGGCATGTTTATCCATTGGGGACTGTATTGCGTGATCGGCCAGGCGGAATGGGCGCTGGAGATGGAAGGGATTCCCATTCCTCAATATGAGATTCTGGCCAAAAATTTCCATCCCCGGCCGAATGCGGCGCGGGAGTGGGCGGCGCTGGCCAGAAGGGCCGGACAGAAGTACATGGTGATGACCACCAAGCACCATGAGGGCTTTTGCATGTTCGACACCAAGCTGACCGATTACTGCGCGCCGCGGCAGGGACCGGGGCGCGACCTGGTGCGGGAGTATGTGGAGGCGGCGCGGGCCGAGGGGCTCCGCGTCGGCTTCTACTATTCGCTGATGGATTGGCACCATCCGGACGGTGCGACCTGCAAGACCGACGAGGCGGCCAGAAGGCGGTTTGTGGAGTACACCCACGGATTGATCCGCGAGCTGATGACGAATTACGGCAAGATCGACATCCTCTGGTACGACGTGGATTGGCCGCTGACGGCGGAGGAGTGGGAGTCCGAGCGAATGAACGCGATGGTCTTCGAGCTGCAGCCCGAGATCATCGTAAACAACAGGAACGGCCTGCCCGGAGATTTTTCCACGCCGGAGCAGCATATTCAGGCGGCGGAGGCGGGACGCGCGTGGGAGACCTGCATGACGATGAACAATAGCTGGGGCTACAACCGCGGGGACGACGCATGGAAGACGCCGAAGACGGTGATTTCGAATTTGGCCACCTGCGCGCAGGGCGGAGGGAATTATCTGCTCAACATCGGTCCGCGGCCGGACGGTTCGGCGCCGCCGGAGTCGGCGGAGATTCTGGAGGCGGTGGGGAGATGGCTGGAGGCAAACGGAAAGGCCATCTATCCGACGCAACGGGGCGAGCTGCGCAGCACGCAGAATGCGCTCTTCACCCGCAATGGGAATCTGTTGTATGTGCTGATGACCTCCTGGCCGGGTGCGACCCCGGCCGCGCAATGGCTCAGCTACTTCCAGCCGGGCGCGGTGGCGGCCCTGGGAGGGGTGAACGTAAAGGTGAAGTCGGCGCGTCTGTTGAAGACGGGGGCGAGCGTGCCGTTCACGCAGAACGATCTTTCGCTGCGCCTCACCTCGCTGCCGGTCGCCCCGCCGGACTCCCCGGTGAGCGTGATCGAGGTGGAGTGCGAGGGCGAGCCGGTGGTGGACCACCAGAGCATCCGCACCAAATGGCCGCGCTATGGGGTGGGCATGAGTTGAGCGGGGCCGAGCGGGAGGGGAGCGGCAAGGGCGAGCTCAGCGGGCCTGCGGTAGGGATCGGGGCGCCATCCGGTTGCGGCTGGGGATGGTGTTGACCTCGATGCGCGTGTTTTTCACGAAGACGACATTGCGGCCGCGGCCCAGCCAGAGATCGTAGATAGCCAGTCCCGCTCCGTAAAGGCCGATGCTGGCGGCCATGGGACGCGAGGCGGCGGCAATGCCGACGATGCGCCCGACGATCCCGAAGCCGTTGGAGGCCACGGCGTCCGAGCCCACCTGACTCATGGCGTCGCTATCGAGCGCGCTGGTGGCCAGCAGGGAGAGCATCAAAGGGATGGCGACCCGGTTCTGGGTTTTGGGCTGAACGCCGCCTTCGGAGTCGAGCTGCATTTTGTTTTGCCCGCTGGAATCGATTCCGGAGATGGTGCTCTCCACCGGCTGGGTGAACCCGTCCGGGAGTTTCAGCTCGCGAAAGTGAAAACGGAGCTTTCCCTGGCGGCCGAAGGAACGTGCCGGCTTCGCCTGGGTGATTACGCCCACCAGCACGGATCCCTGAGGAACCATCAAGGCATGGCTGGAGTCGAAGACCGGCTCGGAGATGCGGGCCAGGAATGGGTCTCCGGGCTTGCTGGAGACCGAGCTGACGGTTTGCAGGAGATAGGCGCGGAGTTTCCACTCGTCGCCCTCCGCCGGCCCGGCCGGCTGGGGAGGCGCGGGCGAAGTTGCGGCAGCCGGCGCCGCCGACGAATCTTTCCCGGCCGCGGGCGCGGCGGCGGGATCGGGCGAGGGGGCGGGAACATTAATAGGAAGCGGGCTGGACAACTCCACCAGCCAGGTGGTTCCCGCTTCGAGCCTCTCCGGATGATAGGGGAGCTGCGAGAAAAGAAAATGCCGGATGCGGTCTCCCTTGCCGGGTCCGGTGACTGAGTCGGTCGCCGACTTGAGACGCTGCTTCTGGTCGGCGATCTGGCGGGAGATTCTGGAGGATTTTTCCTTTTTCCTGGGCGCGGGGGGAGTGAGGCGCAATACGGGCGCGCCATTCGTTGCGTCGCCGCCGGTGAAGGGCAGCCAGCTCGAGTTCGGCATCTGAATCCGGGCGAAGCGGACCACCGGGATATGGAAGGGGGTGAAGTCGCCGCCGAGCCGGGCCCGCAGCCGGCGATGAGGGTCCGGGCGGAGCTGGACCACCTTGCCGCGGAGCAAGGCGCCGGCCGGAATCGCGAGTTTATCGCCGACGTAGATGGGATAAACCAGGCGGCCCTCCAGGGGCTCCCCCGCCTTCATCGGCGTGTGGCGCAGCAACGCAATGGAAAACGGCGTGGCGGCCGGAACCTGCACCGGCTCGGCCGCGGCGGACGGCATGGAGCCGCCCAGGACGAAGGAGAGCAGGGCCGGCGGCAGGACCCGCCGCAGACAGGCCGCGCATTGGCGGAGCGAGCGGCGGCAGCCGGGCCCAGCGGCGAGAGCTCGGGTGGCGGACGGCTTGCCGGCGCAGGATTGCATCGAGTCCGTATCCAGTTTGCCAGAAACCGGCCGCGGAGCGGGCCGGCGGAATCGGACGGGGCCGGCGCGCGACGGGTAGGGGATCGCCGCCGGCAGACGTGGAGTTTTGGACCGGGCCGCCGGGTTCGGGGCTGTCGGCCGGCGGACGCCAGGGCGCATTTCTTTCTTTCCGAAAGGCGGCTTCCGGGATAATCTTAAAGAGTTAAGATCATTACGCGAGGCGAACATGGGAAAAAAGACGACGATGGCTGCACGGGAGCCGCAGGAACTTCCCGTGCCGACCGCGGCGGAGTTGCGCCTGCTGCGGGCGCTATGGCAGCTCGGCGAAGGCACGGTGGAGGACGTCGTGCAGGCGCATCCGGTCAAAGAGCGGCCTCACTATAAAACGACGCAGACGCTGCTTCGCATCATGGAGCAGAAGGGGTTTATCGACCACGAGGCTCGCGGCCGGACCTTCGTCTTTCGCCCGACGGTGGGACAGAAAACGGTCGATCAGATCTCCGTTCAGGCCCTGGTTGCTCGGAATTTCAACGGGTCCGCGGCCGGTCTGGTCATGAATTTGCTAGAAGCAAATTCCATCAAAAAGAAAGAGTTGGATGAGCTGGAGGCCTACTTGCGGGAGTATCGTAAGAAGCATGGTCCGGCTAAGCGAGGATAAAAGGGTTTTCTTCGCCGGCGTTTCGGCTTTGGCCCACGGCTCCGATTCGGCGCTAAGCGCGCCCGGGGGTTCCGGCGACGCTCCGGGTGCTGCGATCGCCTCCACGGTGGAGGCTTCGTGAATCCGGGGCTCGCGCTGAGCGCCGCGGCCGCGCTCGGCGGCTTTGTTTTGAAGACGGCGCTGGCTTTCGCCGTTTGTCTGGGGGTAAGCCGGCTGGCCGGTTCTCCGGGCCGACGCTTTGCGGTTTGGGCCGCGTACCTCTTCGGCGCTACGGCGCTCTGGCTCCGGATGCTGGCCGGGCTCTTGCCGGGGTTGCCGGCGGCGATTCCGGCGCCGGCATCGGCTCCGGCTGTCTCCACAGCCGGGATCTCTTCCCACCCGCCTTCCCACGCGCATCGATCGGCGATTTTACCGCCGCATTTGTCGTCGGTTTTTTCTTCCACCGGCCAGTCCGGTCCTGTACCGGGCCTTGGGTTCCCATCCGGAACGGAGCGGAGACCGGCCAGCTTGCGGGTGCCGGCGCACTACGCTCTGCCGCTGCGGATTTTTCTCTCTGGAGCGGGCGCCGCGTATGCGTGTGCGTTGGTTTATATCCTTTTTGAATACATCAAAAGAAAACGAAAGTTAAAGTGGATTCTTGGATTTGCCTGGCCCCCGCCCGCGCATGCCGAGGCGATGTTTCGCCAGCTTACCGCGCGCGTGGGCGCGCCCCGCGCGGAGCTTCTGGTGCTGGCGGGCGCCGACTCGCCGGCAACCTTCGGCTGGATCAAGCCGGTGGTGGTGGCTCCCGAGGAGTGCCTGCGGGAGGGTTTCGAGGGGCTGGAGTCTATTCTGGTCCACGAACTTCACCATGTCCGGCGCAGAGACTACGCATGGAACCAACTCGCCCTGATGTGCCGTGCCTTGCTGGTTTTCCATCCAGCGGCATGGTTTGCCGCCAGCCGGATGCAGATGGAGCGGGAGCTGGCCTGCGACCTGGCGGTGGTGGCCGACTCACCGGCGGACAAAGCCGAATACGCGGAATGCCTGCTCCGCTTTGCCCGGCTGCAATCCGCGCAGCAGCCCCAGCCTTGGGGCATCGATTTCGCCGGACCGGCGGGGAGGCTCAAGAGCAGGATTGAACTGATACTGGAGGAACCGAAGCGGAAATCGTTAGGAATAAGGGTGTTGCGGTTCGGCGTGACCGCCATGCTGCTGGCGGCGTTTCTCTACGCCGCGCCCTCCCTGCAGATTCTGCTCCGGTACGGACCGCGACCCGCTTCGCCACAGATCGGCTTGGCGCCGCAGGGAGAGACTACGCCTCCGGCCTCCGCTGGGAACGTCCACGCGGCGAAGCGCGCGCCATGGGCGTGGGGATACTCCGGGCGGTTCGGAAGGTCTTGGCCAGCGGAAGGGAATCGGGTGGAGCGCGATGGGACCGCGCCGAGGAACCTCGCCACGGCAACCGCGCCTCCGCTCCCTTTGACGGCGCGAGGCTTGGCGGCCTCAACGCCGGGGCCGCATCTGCTGCGCCGGTCGCTTGGACCAGGCAACACCATTAAACCTGGCGGAGCGGCGCGGCGGGAGAGCATCGTCCTGGTCGATTCGGATTCGTCAGCCGAGGCGAAAACGGAGCAGGCCAAGACCAGGAAACAGGGATTGAAGCAGGCGGCCGTCGCGCTTCTGGCAATCGGCAAGGTGGTTTCCGACGTGGACCACCGGTAGTGGGCTGTGCTCGAAGTTTGGGAGATGAAATCAACATCCCGAACCGCAGATCCTTCGACTCCGTGTGACCCAAAAGCCGGTCACACTCTGCGCCAGGATGACAACGGATTTAAGACCCGAACTTATAGAGCGAATTGCAGAGACCGGCGCTCGGAGCGTGTTCAAAGACAGATCCGCAGACTGCCAAATAGCGGGGCCCGGTCAGGCCACGCCCTCGCTCATCTCGGCCGGCGTTCCCAGGCGGAATTCGAGACGGTTGGACCTGCATGCGTTCACTGCTGCAGGAAATGACAGGTGTTGCAGCCGAGGCTGGCATGTTTCGCACGATGACAGCTCATGCAGCCGCCCATGGAAATATCGGTGACCCTGGCCACGCGCTCCTCCCGGGCCACGTCGCCGTGGCAGTCCTGGCAGGTAAGGCCGTGCTCCAGATGGCGTTTGTGGCTGAAGGTAACGAAGGAGGGCAGCTCATAAACGCGGACCCAGGGAATGATGGAGCCGCTCTTTGCGTACTGGGCCAGCTTCTGCACCTCCGGATTGCCGGTGTCCATGGTCCGATGGCACTGCATGCACATATCGGCGCGAGGGATGATCAGCGTATCGCCGGTTCTGGACGGGACGTGGCAGTACTCGCAGGGCATCTTCATCGTGCCGGCATGCATCGCGTGGCTGAACTGGATGGGTTGCTCCGGCCCGACGGGGGCCGGAGCTGCCGCCGGCGGAGCCGTGGCCTGAGCCGGCATGCGCGCGCTGCAGAGGGCGATGGCCGCCACGACCGACGCCAGGATCGCGAGAGCCCTCCGCATCAGAGATTCCTCTGCCGCATCTGCTCGGCCAGATACTCGGATGCGCGCATGGAGAGGGACAGAATGGTCATGGTGGGATTCTGCCATCCGCCGCAGACGAAGCTGCTGGCGTCGACGACGAAGAGGTTTTTGATGTCGTGGCTTTGATTCCACTTGTTCAGCACACTGGTCTTCGGATCGTCGCCCATGCGGCAGGTCCCCTGTTCGTGAATGCTGTAACCGGGCGGATTGGGCTCGTAGTTTTTGGCGAGCACTTCGAATCCGGCATCTTCGGCCATGGCGATGCTGGTGTCCACCGCATCGCGGGCCATGTTGTATTCGTTGTCGGTGTAGGCGGTTTCGACGCGCAGGACGGGTATGCCCCAGGCATCGACGGCGTTCTTGTCGATGCCGACGTGGTTCTTGTAATACGAGAGCACCTCGCCCATCATGCTCGTGCCGAAGCCGCTGCCGTAGTAACTGTCGAGCTTGTTCTGGAGCTCCGCCCCGTACGCGGGGAAGACGCTGGGACTCATGCCCCGCGGGCTGCTGTAACAATTCAGGGCGTAGCCGCGGATGAAGTTTTTGGCTTTCGTATCGATGTTGCGGAAACGCGGAATCAGGGCGCTGCCGCCCATGAGCGTATCCGGGCCCTTGCCGTTGCGCGCCTCGGGAACCGAGCAGACGATGCCCGGGCCGTAGACCTGATCGGTGAGGTAGTGGCCGAGAACGCCGCTGGAGTTCGCGATTCCGGAGTTCAGCAGCAGGCGGGTGCTTTCGAGCGTGCCTGCAGCCAGGACAATGACGCGGGCCTGCACATACATTTCGCGGCGTGAGTGGCGATCGACAAAGTGCGCGCCGTTCACGAGGCCGGTATTCTTGTCTGTCGTGAGCTCGCGCACCACCACATTGGAGATGGCGGTGAGCTTGCCGGTGTTGAAGGCGTCCGGCAGGAGCAGGTTGATGGAGCTGGCGAGTCCGTCGACGCCCATCGCGCTGCGGGCCTTGCAGACGGGCACGCTCAGCTTTTTGCCTGCGTCTACCCAGCGCTGCAGCGACCCCGACCACGGGGAATCGTCGACGACGAAGTTGCCGTCCGGGTATTGCGGCAGATGGTCCGCCTGGCCCCGCACGCGGAAGATGCCTTCCACGCGGGAGTAGTACGGCGCCAGATCCTCAAGGTCGATGGGCCAGTTGTCGCCGAAACCGTCGTGATCTTTGGCCTTGAATTCGTAGTTGCTGAGGCGGAAGGACTGCCGCGACCAGAAGAGCGAGCGGCCTCCGAAGAGGCGAACGCGCACCCAGTTGTAGGGGTGATTCGGCGGGAAGGTGTAGGGGACCTCCTTCTCATCGACCCACACGTTGGCGTTGAACTCGTCGGCCTGCCAGACATGCGGCAAGCGGCCCGGCATGTTGAAGCCACGGTAGGGCAACTCATAGGAGGGCTTCAGTTCCCGGTTCTTTGTGAAGTTGACAACCGGACCGGCGTTCAACATCAGGCACGAGACGCCCTTCTCGGTGAGGATTTTGGCTGCCATCCCCCCGGAGTGTCCCGAGCCCACGATCAGCACATCGACGATTTCCTGCGCCATGTCCTTGTGAGTTCCTTGCTATACCATCCGCTGAATGTCGGGGTCGATCGGAGACCAGTACATGCCCACGCCCGGCGGCCGCTCGCCTGCCGAGGTCGCAGCAACGCTCCAGAGCTGCGAATTCATGGTCGCCGTCCGGATATCGTGATGGGCGAGGTTGATGAAGCGTTCATAGGGCTCGGTCGGCGGATGCTCGGGGATCCAGGCGCGCAGCCAGGGGCGAAGGAGCGTATCCGCCTGCTGGGCGTTCACCTGGGCGAAGGGAATCCCGAAGCGGCTTTGCGCCTCGGAATTGAGCCGGTCGAGGCCCGAAGTGTACATCTGCTGGCGATCCGAGGGCGAAGCGCCGAGGAGAAAATCAAGGAACTCCGGGGCGCCCGCCTGCAGTGCGCCCGGATATTCATTGAGGGAGGGCATCATCAGATCGCACATTTTCCGGAGCGTCGCGAATTGCGCATCGCTGAAGAAGTGCGCCTGGGTGCTGGCAAACTGGTCGGCAACGGACGCGGCAATCTGCGCCGCATACGGTTCGAGCAACTCGTTCCGGTCGGCGCTCGCTGCTGTTTCCGCAGGTTGCAGGGGAGGCGGGGTGGGGGGGACTGGCGGGGGTGTGGGCGCCTGCTCGCCCAGCAGGTACGGGGCGGCAACCGGCACCGCCACAAGCGACTTTACGAAATCCCGTCGGCGCATCTCTGACAATCTAACTCCGGACAGCAGCTTTCCTCAAGCGAGGAGGCAGACCGGATGCTCAACCCTGTTGTCGGATCGGATGCGCGGAGGGTGCAGGATGCGGGTTTTCCCGGCTCCGAGTTGCGAAAGGCGGAAGTTAGCCGAAAAGTGGTTGGGAGTGGGATGCGCTCAGTCTCGAAGCGGCTGAGCGGCTGCGGGCCGGAGCCTCATCGGTCCCGGCCCGGCTTGTTCGGATGGGGCTTAGCCGCGGCTCTCCTCGAGTTCGATCGCGCGGGGAAAGAGGATGTTGTTTTCGAGATGGACGTGCCGGCGCAGATCGCGCCCGAATTCCGACAGCGCCTGATAAAAGCCGAGGTAGGTGGGGCAGGCGCCCTCGGGCGGCGTGCAGTCATGGCTAAGCTCGCGAATTTCCTCGAGCATCTCGCCGGCCGCATCATGCTCGGCCATCATGACGCGGATGGGGTGTTTCATCGCGCCGGCGCAGCCGAGGGACGGCGGACCGCAGGTGGCCATGTTGCGCTCGAGGCTGGCGATCCAGGGAAAGAGGATCAGCTCTTCCTTGCCGAGGTGCTGGACCAGATCTTCTCCGACGGTTTTGACGAGGACCTGGATGCGCGGCAGTTCGGGGTGGTCTGCGCCATGCCGGGCTACGACCTTCTGCGCGAACCGCCGGACGCGCGGGATCTCGCGGCGGATGTATTCGTGATGGGTGGTCACGATGTGGGTGCAGAGCGCCGCCAGCGAAGCCGTGCTCCAGTCGGCTGCAGCATGGCCGGCGGGCTGGGCTGCGGCTTCAATGGCAGCCAGCACTGCCGCCGGCTCCAGCGCCCGTTCTGCGCAAGCCTCAGCGAGCGGTTTGCGCCCGCCGCAGCAGTAGTCGATGCCGAATTTTTCGAAGATGCGGATGGACGCCGGATTTTCGACGGCGATCTCGCGGACGGTGGTCTGTGCCGTGGTCATAAGTGGTTCTCCTGAGAGTGAAAGTAGGCGGAGGCCGATTGCGGCGCTGCGACTTAAGTCACGCCGAGGGGATTTGGTTAGAATTCTCACGGTGGCCGAGCACATGAGCGTCGGGAGTTCTCTCGCGGGGGTTCCTCTGTTTTCCGGGCTCTCGCCGGAAGAGTTGCGGCTGCTGGCGGCGCACTTTGTGCGGAAGCGGTATTCGCAAGGAGAGCTGCTGTTTTCCGAAGGCGATACGTGCAAGGGACTGCACATCGTCGACAGCGGACGGCTGCGCATCTTCAAAAGCTCGCCGAGCGGGCGGGAACAGGTGCTGGCGGTGGAAGGACCGGGCGGGTCGGTGGCGGAGCTGCCGGTCTTCGATGGCGGGCCGTACCCGGCATCGGTCAGTGCGGTGGAGGATTCGCAGGTTCTTTTTATCTCGCGCCACGATCTCAGGAACTTCTGTCGGGAACATCCTGAAGTCGCTCTGAAGATGCTGGCGGTGGTCGGAGCGCGGCTGCGGCGGTTGGTGGGCATTATCGAGGAGCTTTCCTTTACGACCGTGCGGCAGCGGCTGGTGTCGGCGCTGGTCCGCCTGGCGCAAACGGGTCGGCGCTCGAAGCGCGGGATCGAGTTCGAGCTGCCGGGCACGCACCAGGAGATCGCGCATCAGTTGGGCACGGTGCGCGAGCTGGTGTCGCGCAACCTGATGCGGCTGCAGGCCGAGGGGCTGATTCATGTGGAGGCGCGCAGCATCGTGGTGCTCGACCTGCATGGACTGACGGCGCTTCTCGAAAGCGGCTCCTGAGACTTAGGGCCTGTTCACGCTGCCGTCCCGGTAGCGTGAACAGGCCCTAGTCTGCGTGCGCGTGGAAGCTTTGCCGCTCTTTGCCCCTAGTGTGGCGAATCAGAAATTCGCTCAAGAACAACCACAGATCCTTCGACTCCGTTTGGCCCAACAGC
>JAJYZK010000057.1 GCA_021799945.1 Acidobacteriota bacterium | reverse complement strand
GGCTCGACCCGGGTGCGGAGATGGGGCCCCGGCGCAGCGCGCTCCCTCTGGCGCCTGCGCCTCCGTTGCGCCCTTGCCGCGCTTCTGCTGGCGCTCCGCCCGGGCGCTTCCCGCGGCGAAGCGCCCGCCCCGCCGGCGCAGGTGTGCTTCACTTACGACAACGCGCGGGAGCAGCCCGCCCGATATGTCATCCTGGTGCGCGAGGACGGCGTGGGAAGTTACTCCGCGGAAGCCGGCGCCGCTCCGCAGCCGAATTCCTCCGATCCCTTTCCCCCCGGCGGGGAGAATCGCCGCATTGTGGTTCCGGAATCCCTGCTGGAGCGAATCTTCTTCCTGACGCGGCGCAGCGGCTACTTCGCCACTCCCTGCGATGGCGGAGGCCGGGGAATCGCCTTCCAGGGCCTGAAAACGCTCTCCTACCGGGGGCCGGACGGGAACGGCCTCTGCACGTACAATTGGACCAAGTCCAAACAGATCGACGAGCTGACTTCCGACTTCCAGGCCATGGCCCTCACGCTGGAGGAGGGGCGGAAGATGGAGCTGGAATACCGGCACACGCCGCTGCGGCTGGACGGCGAGCTGGATTTTCTGCGTAAGGCGGTGCTCCAGGGCGATGCGCTGGATATCGCCAATATCGCTCCTCTGCTGCGGCGGATTGCCGGCGACGAGTCGATCCTGGACCGCGACCGCAGGTGGGCTGGCGAGATTCTTGCATCGGGGAAGTAACGATCTTCGCGGCCGGCGAATGGTTTTGCCGCGGAATGGGTCTGCTCCTAAGGATGCGAGCGATGGACCGAGCCCATGGACCGAGTGCGCTGACCGCGTGCATTGACCGAGCCAAGGGCTCGCCGCCTCCACCGGGCCGGGCGGTCTCCGCGGGGCGCCTTCCCGGACCGGGATTCGAGGTTGGCGGCAAGGAGAGTGAGAGCCATGCGAATTGCGCGCCTGAGGAGTGCAACGGCAGAGTCGCTCGCGAGAGCGGGCTGGATAGCTTGCGCGTGGCTGGCCTCCGCCGGGCTGGGGATCGGCTGCATCGCGGCGCCGGCCCAGACTGCGCCGGCGGATGCCCCGCCCGGCGGCATGGCTTCTCCCGCCAACGTGGCCAGGATGAGCTTCATCCAGGGGGATGTGCGCTTCTCCGACGGCAACGACGCCCAACTGCAGCCAGCGGTCATGAATATGCCGCTGATGGAGAACTCCCGGCTGCAAACCGGAGAGGACGGCGAGGCTGAGATTGAGTTCAACGACGGCAGCGTCGCGCGGCTGACGCCCAACAGCGGGTTGCAAATTGTCGCTCTCGATCGCGGCCAGGTTCAGATCCAGCAGCTTTCCGGGTTGGGCTACTACGAGGTGAACGTCGGCGACGGGCATCCGGATTTCAGCGTTCTGCTGCCCAACGCCACGGCGGAGCCAACCTCCAACTCCATCTTCCGGGTGAGTCTGGATACGGGAGTGGATGTGGCCATGATGACCGGCTCGATGCGTCTGGACGGCGCGGGAATTCCTCCCAGCCAGTTGACTGACGGCCAGAGCGTCCATTTCGATCCCGCCAGCAACTTCGCGCAGCTTGCCGTGGTGCAGGGCTATCCTCCGGACTCCTGGGACCGCTGGAACGACGACCGCGACCAGGCGATCGCCGAGGAGGCCGCGCAGCAATCGGCCGGACGCGACGAGGGCGGCGCGGGTGGCGGGGGCGGCGATGAAAACTGGAACGATCTGGATACGTATGGGAGCTGGTATCCCGTCCCCGATCAAGGCAACGTCTGGGTTCCCTCCGGGGTGGATGCGGGCTGGGATCCCTTTGGCTACGGCTATTGGGGCGATTATCCCGGCTATGGCGCCATCTGGATCTCCGGCTATCCCTGGGGCTGGCTGCCCTACCACTGCGGAGGGTGGAACTACTACGGCTTCGGCTGGGGATGGAGGCCGGGAGGGTGCGGCCAGATGTGGGATCCGATATCGCGGGTGTGGAACCGGCCGCCGGGATATGCGCTGCCGCCGCAGCCCGTCTGGCGCGAGCCGGGCGCGGGCGCCGCTCCCTTCCGGCTGGTGGCTGTGGACCGCGGTCCGAAGGCCAGAGGACCATGGGGAGGCGGCGGTTCGCCGCCCCGCGTCCTTCACCCGGTTCCGTTGAACATCGAAGGACGCATGGTCGATCCGCTGCCCCTACGCAGCCTCCAGGGCTCGTCCTTCGCCGGAGCCAGAGGCACCTCGCCGGGAATGAGAGCAGCTCTGGGCATGACCTCGCCCGCGACCTACGGCTCGCGGATCCAATACGGTTCCCAGGGCTTTGCCGGGTCGCCTTCGGCCTCCGTTGCGGTGCGCCGCCCGACCGTCGGCTATGCGGGCGCGGCCCGGCCGGCGCAGACTCCAGGCGCCTCCATTCCACGCACATCCTATGTCCGGCAGGCCCAGACCTACCGTTCGCCGCACTCCAGCCCGCCGCCGCGCTACTCGGCGCCGGCGCCGGTTATGCGCTCCGGCCCCTTTGGCGGAGGACATTCGCGCTGAAGCGCGCGCAAAAGCGCCAACATCTCCTCCAGCGGCACGGCTTCGGCCCGGATCTGCGCCGGCAGCCCGCACTGTCTCAGAGCCTCCGCCGCAGCCTCCGCTCCATAACCGGCGGCGCGCAGATTGTTGACCAGCGTCTTGCGCTTGTGCGCAAAGGCCCGCTCTAAAAAGACGATCAGGCCCTCCGGGGCCGCGGCGAATTCCGCGAATCGCGGCCGCATCTCCAGCCGGAAGACTGTGGAGTGGACCCGCGGCGGCGGAGAAAAGGCCTGCGGCGGCAGAGTGAACAGGATCTCCGGCTCCGCGCAGAGCTGTGTCATGGCCGAGAGCAATCCGTACTCGCGGCCCCCGGGCGCGGCCGCGATGCGCTCGGCCACCTCCCGCTGGGCCATCAGGACCGCCCGCTCTATGCCTGCGCTGTGAAGGCAGAGATGGCGCAGGATCGGCGAGGTGATGTAGTAAGGAAGATTCCCGGCCACCGGCAGACGGGTTTGCAGCCGCCGGGCCAGCGCGCCGATGTCCAACTGCAGAATGTCCTGCTGGAGAACCTCGACCCCCATCCCCGGCAGGCGGGCCGGCAACGCCGCGGCCAGCGCGGGATCCAGCTCGACGGCGATGACCCTGCCCGCCCGCGCAGCCAGCGCCCCGGTCAGGGCGCCCTTGCCCGGCCCGATCTCCAGCACCGTGCGCCCGGCGAGCGGGCCCAGCGCCTCGGCGATCCGGCCCGGGGCCGAGGCATCGACGAGAAAATTCTGCCCCAGCTTCGGCCCGCTGCGAGACTCCGGTTGGGAATCCCGCCGAGGGCGGCGCAGGGAGCCTGGACGCGCGCGGTCCGTCATGCTTTCACGATAGACTACGCACTTGCGCCGATCACTCCGGCTCCGGAGAGCGGCGCAGCCGGAGGTGCGGCTTCCCATGCATATCGTCTTCGCGGCCACCGAATGTGTTCCCTACGCAAAAACCGGCGAGATTGCCGAGGTGGTCGCCGCGCTGCCCCGGGAGTTGGCGCGGCAGGGTCACCGCCCCACCGTCTATCTTCCGCTCTACCGCCAGGCCCGGAGGCATCTGAAGGAGCCGACCGTCGTCATCCCCAGCCTGACGATCCCCTTCCGCTACTACAATCGCTTCGCCTCGGTGGTGGATGGCGGAACGCGGGATGGGGTGCAGTTCTACTTCGTCGACTGCCCGGAGCTATTCGACCGCGAATTTCTGTACGAAACGCCCTCGGGGGAATATGCGGACAACGCGGAGCGCTTCGGGCTCTTCTGCCGCGCGGTTCTGGACAGCAGCAAGCAGCTCGGCGTTCCGGACGTCTTCCACGCCCATGGCTGGCCCATGGGTCCGCTGGCCGTTCTCCTGCGCACGGTCTATTACTTCGATCCGGTGCTCAAAAACATCGCCTGCCTGTTCACCGTGCACAACGCCGGGCGGCAGGGTCTCTATCCGCCGCAAACCGTGGAGCAACTGCTGCTGCCGTGGGAGGTCTACACCCCGGAGCGGGCGGAGTTTTACGACACCTTCAACTTTCTCAAGGCCGGGGTGGTCTATTCGGACGCGATCAGCACCGTGAGCCGCAAATACGCGGAGGAGATTCAAACGCCGGAGTTCGGCGCCGGACTGGACGGGGTATTCCGCCAGAGGGCCGCCGACCTGCACGGCATTCTCAACGGCGTGGACTATCGGCAGTGGGACCCGGCCAGCGACAGCCAGATCGCCGCGCATTTCTCGGCCCAGCGGCCGGAGGGCAAAGCGGGATGCCGGAAAGACCTGCTGCATGCGCTGGGCGCGCCGGCGATTCCGGAGGACACCCCGGTGGTGGGCATCGTCTCCCGCCTGGCCACCCAGAAGGGGCTGGACCTGCTGGCCGAGGCCGCCGACCAGCTTGCGCAGGAGAAGATGTATCTGGTGCTGCTGGGAGTCGGCGAGCCTTACTACGAAAAGCTGGCTCGGGAATGGCAGGAGCGGCATCCGCAGAAGTTCGCCGTGCGCATCGCCTACGACGAGATGCTGCTGCACCGCATCGTGGCCGGGTCGGACATGGTGCTGCTGCCTTCGCACTACGAGCCCTGCGGGCTGACCCAGATCTACGGGCTGAAATACGGAGCCCCGCCGGTGGTGCGGGCCACCGGCGGTCTGGACGACACGGTGCAGCAGTGGAACCCGGCTTCCGGCGAGGGCGTGGGCTTCAAGTTCTCCGGCTACCGGCCGGAGGACCTTCTGGCCGCACTGCGCGAGGCCTTCGCCGCCTTCGCCGATAAGGAACAGTGGCGGGCCCTGATGCGCAACGGCATGGCCTGCGATTACTCCTGGCGAAAGCCGGCCGCGGAATACATCCGCCTGTACGAGGAGATTGTGCGCCGCCGCTCCTAAACCAGAGCGCCCTAAACCAAAGCGCAAAGAGAAAGGCCCGCCGCCGTTGCCGGCGCGGGCCTGCTCCCCGGTGAAGCTGTTGAGATTGACCTGAGGCGTCCCACGCTGCGTGCACAGTAGGCCTCGGCGGAGTCTGTCGCGTTGCTACGACCGCCAGCACTGGAGCGTGACGCTCTAGGCCTCAGTCACCTCACGTATCGAACTACCGCCAACTTCGGAATTTTTCATGCGCTGGATCATCCTCCTTTCCCGTGTGCCTTCACCTTAAAACCAGCCGCGGATGCCGGTCAAGCCGCGCCGGCTGGCCATCCGATTCCCGGTTATGCCCCGCCGCAGCAACGGTAGAACACCGTCTCGACCTTCAACGTTATAACCATGGCGCATGATCCGTGATATCGATCACAGACACGCTGTGCAGACCACCCTATGTTCTCCTGGACTGAATTAATAGTTCAGCCTTTACACCGGATAGTTCTGACTGACACGGGCCGTGGCAACCCATTCCGATGGGGGACCTGAATGAAACGTGTCCTCTTGTGTGTAGCGCTGCTGGCTTCTCTGGCTGGACGCTGGAAAATCGGCTCTGTGAATGCAGCGGACAACGCCCGCAATCAAGCGAGCGCCGCTCCCGGCTCCGGACCGGCCGGCAATTCCGCCTCCGGCTATGTCGGTTCCGACACTTGCTTGGCCTGCCATGCGAACGTTGCCGAGAGTTTTAGCACGAATCCCCACTCACGCATCGCGTTGATGCACATTGGCGCTGGGTCTGGCTGTGAAAGTTGCCATGGACCGGGCCAGGCGCACGTACAGAGCGGCGGAGACGTGACGAAGATTTTCCACTTTGACAAAGACTCAGCCAAACAAATCGATGGCGCCTGTCTTGGCTGCCACGCCAGGACGCATCCGAATTTCATGCGTTCTCCACACCGGCGGGCCGGCCTGAACTGCATCAGCTGTCATAGCATTCACCAACCCGGAAGCGAATTAGCCCTGCTAAAGATGCCGCAGCCGGCCCTCTGCTTCGGTTGTCATACCGATGTAGTGGGGGAATTGGAGATGCCGTTTCACCACCCGGTGAACGAGGGTGCGGTCGGCTGCACCGACTGCCATGACGTGCATGGCACATTCCAGAGCAACAATTTGAGAATCACAGCGGATCAAAACGCGATCTGCACGCAATGCCATATGGATGTGCGCGGGCCTTTTGTGTACGAACATGCAGCAGTAAAGGGCGAAGGGTGCATGGCTTGCCACACTCCGCACGGCTCGCAGAATGCGCGTTTGCTAAATATGCCTGCCATAAACGTACTGTGCAACCAGTGCCATAGCCAAGTCAGCGCCGATACGATACATGGAATGAGCGCCGGATCGCAGGAGCTCGCCCCGTGCACGAATTGCCACACAATGATCCACGGATCCAATCTCAATGCCGCCTTCCTCAAGTAAAGGAGGCTCCAAATGAACAAGACGCTTCGGCGTTCCGACCTGAGCCATCCAGGTTTTCCTGCGGCGATGGTCCGGCGCATCCCCAGAATCGTCGGGCTCGCCATCGTGCAGGCGGCCACAGGCGTTGGGGTTGCTCAAATTGCAATGCCCAGTTCGGCGTCGGCCGCGCCGAACGGCTATACCCTCCACGGGAGCACCAGCGAGGGTGGCGGCATGGTCAGCGTCGCCGGCAGCGGAGCCATGTACGACACCTTGACCAATGTGCAATCCGGGCCGCGCGCCTTCGGCCAAAGCTTCGAGTTGACGCCCCTCCCGGCGACAAAACACACCCTGGTTGACTATCTCTCGGCCTACACCAGCGGGTTTGGCGGAGACCCATACAACTTCGCCAGCCTGAGATTCTACAAGGGGAAGCTCTATGAATTCACCGGGACCTTCCACCGCGACCGCCAATACTTCGACTATGACCTGCTGGGCAACCCCAACATTCCGTCGGGACAATCGATTCCTGTCGGGTCATCCAATGCTCCCACCGGCTCCTTTGCGTGGCCGCAAGTCACCCAGTCGCCATTTTTGTATGACACCGTGCGGCGAATGACGGACACCCGCCTCACGCTCTTTCCGATTTCAAAGGTTACGTATCACTTCGCCTACACACAAAATGTAATGCAGGGACCGAGCCTCAGCCCTGGCGCATCCGACGTCGGAGGCTCGATCGGATTATATGATGCCCTGCTGGACCAGTATCAGCGCAACAGCACGGATGACTTCATCGGCGGATTTGACTGGAAGCCCGTGCTGAGAACCACACTCACCTTTGAAGAGGAGATCGACCATTATAAAGACGGAACCTACTTTACCCTGGCTCCGAGTAGTCTTCTCGTGCAGGAGGCGAACGGAATGAGGGTGGCTCTGGGCGACTGGGACAGCTTGGCGCCCTACGGAATTGGCGCCTGCAACACAGGCAGCATGGGCGCCGCGTACACGAACTCAACAACCTACACGATCCTCTCCCCTGCGCAAACGCCGGGCTCCCTTCCCATCATCAATCCGGCGTGCAGCGTCGCGGCGAAATACCTGCGCAGCGCGCCGACGCGTGTTCTCTACCCGTCGGAGATATTCCGGTTTGAAAGCTCCAGCCTTCGAAACGTCACGATGAACGGCGATGTGCGCTACACCGGCGCGAACATGAATCTCCCCAACTACTACGAGAACTTTGAAGGGCTGAACGGCGGCATCCGCACTACGACTTTTACGGGCAGCGCAAATGCCAGAAGGAATGTGAGCGTTATCGATTACGCCATAGGGTGGGATGCGGCTAAGACGGTCAGTATCGCCGACCAGCTCGTCTTCTCGAATGTTCAGCAACCGGGCGTCGCCAACATTTCAGCGGGCATCACCGCAAACACGCCCCCGAACCCGAATGAAACCATAAACTACTCCGGCCCGCTGTCCCCTGGAGCGAATCTCAGTGTCGAGGGCAGCCCCAATGGCCGGCCTCTGCCGGACTTCTTCGGCCGGAAATCCGTGACCAACAACCTGAGTATGACTTGGTATGGTTGGTCGCGAGCCACCTTTTCGCTGACCTACCGCTATAACGGATATACCATCGCGGAAGGCATTCCCCATAGTGCTCCATTAGCTCCTGGCGCGACAAATAATGGAACCGTTACGGTTCACAGCAACGGCGGAATATTCAACGTCGGCCTGCAACCCGCCAATCACTGGGATGTGAGCGGAAGCATCGAGTTGCTATTCGCAGACAACGCATTCACTCCTCTCACGCCCCGACAGACGGGACGCTACCGAGCACATGCGATTTACAGACCGAAATCCGGAGAATCGCTTTCCATTGCCTACAATGACGTGGAAAGGCGTAACAATACAAACAACACCGGGTCGCCTTCCGCCGCCGGCCCACTTTCCCATAGCGACCATAGCCGGGTCTTAGGTGTGGGCGGCGTCGTGTCGCCGGGCGCGCACTACGGGTTCGACTTTAACTATTCGTACAGCGATGTGTATACAGCCACCAATATCTGCTATGACGCCGCGGCCAGCCCGCTCTTACCGGGCGCCGCGACCGCGAGCGGTACGGCATGTCCCGGCGCCGCGGTGCGGGGGACCAAATACTATGAATTCGGGCCAGTCAAGGATTTCATGAAGGCGCCGACGCAATACGCGTCGGTAAACCTTCATCTGGCGCTGAAGGAAGGAGTTGGCGCCGGTTTCGGGTACGTCATCAGTTCCGTGAATGGCCGCCGGTTCTTTAACGATGCGCGGGACGTAAATGGCTCCCTGGTTTCCGCTTATCAGTCTCCATTTGTCGATGTTGCCTGGGTGGTTCGTAAGTCATGGAGCTTGAGCGCCGTTTACAACTATTACGGCTACGGAGAGGGCGGGCCTTCCGGCGCGGCGTTATGCAGCATTTCCAATCCCACGCCCACCTCGCCGGTTGCTGTTGTCGCCTGCAACTCGCCTTCGCTGGCCGGCCGTCAGACCGGTCTAACCATCTCGTCCGCCGGCGAGACCGCTCCCCGGAACTTTCATGCGAATAATGTTATTCTCGGACTTCATCATGCTTTTTAAGAAACCTGGCGGCAATCCGGCCCAAATTATCTCGGCATGAGGGCAGATACGATGAAGATACATGTAAAGATAGGAAGCATTGCGCTCCTCGTTTCCTCGATCGGGACCTCGTCGGTTGCACAAACCAGCGGCGAGACGATCTACAAAGACAAATGCCAGATGTGCCATGGCGCCGATGGAGAAGCCCAGACCGGAATGGGAAAGCTTTGGAAAATTTCCCCCTTGAAGTCTCCGGCGCTCCTGAAAGCATCCGATTCCAGCTTGATCGCGGCTACGAAAAATGGAGCCGGAAAGATGCCTGCCTATTCCGGCAAGCTTACCGACGCACAGATTCAGGATGTGATTGCCTACGTTCGCACGCTCCAGAAGCAGTAGAGGCATCCATGGCGGATTGGGTGCAATTCAAGACGAATTGGCTTAGACCGTTCCTGTTTTTCGGGAACAATTGGATAAGCTTGATCGGCGGAGCTCTTACGACTGCTTCAGCCCTGGTCCTGACCGGATTTTGGGTGGTCGCCTTCTTTGGACATAGTGGCTCGAGTAATCCATATTTAGGGATTGTCTTCGACCTGATCCTGCCCGGACTGTTCCTTCTGGGTCTTATGATAATCCCGATTGGCGTGCTGCGAAGGAGGAGCCTCCTCCGAGCGGCAGGGAGCCTGCCTACGATCTACCCCGAAGTCGATTTTCAGGATCCCGTCTTTCGGCGCGGAATCGACTTCGTCGCCATCGCCACATTCGTCAATTTTGTCATCGTGGGCGCCGCAACATATCGAGGCGTCGCATACATGGATACGCCAAACTTCTGCGGTCAGGCATGTCATGTGATGACTCCGGAGTGGAGCGCCTATCCGGTTTCCTCACATGCGGACGTAGCCTGTACGGCTTGCCATATCGCCGCCGGCATTCCTGGATTTCTTTACGCCAAGGTCAACGGAACGAAGCAGCTTCTGATGATCATGGCGAAGGATTACCCCCGCCCGATCATGGCCGATAATAAGATTCCGCCCGCCCGCACCACTTGTCTGAATTGCCACAACGGCGATGCAAATTTCGGCGACAGACTGCAGGTGGAGACATCGTACGGCGACGATGAAAACAACTCTGTGACGAAAACGGTAGTGTTGTTGCACGTCGGCGGCAGCGATCAGTTTGGCCACCGGAGCGGTATCCATGGAGCTCACCTGAGCCATATCGAATATGCCGCTACGGATTCCACGAATCAGACTATTCCCTGGATCCGTAAGATAGGCGCCAATGGCTCAATCGTCGAATATCGGTCTTCCGACTCTCATGGCTCCGCAAACGGGCCCTGGCGCACCATGGATTGCATCGATTGTCACAATCGAGCCGCCCACTCCTTTGATACGCCGGAGAAGGCCCTGAACGAGGAAATGACGGAAGGGGTCCCAAGTTCTTCATTGCCCTTCGTGCATAGAGAGGGACTTGCGCTGCTCAAGGCGAGCTACACGTCACGGTTAGATGCGGCCGAGAAGATTCGCGCTGGGATTCGGAGGTTCTACCAATCCCGTTATCCGGCGGTTTGGAATGCCCGGCGCCCGCAGATTGATCGCGCGGCAACCGCGCTTGTCGCGATCTACGATCGCAATGTCTTTCCTTTCATGAAAGTCACATGGGGAACTCATCCGAACAACATTGGACACAACGCGTTTCCAGGATGCTCCCGGTGCCATGACGGCAGCCACAGTGCGAAGAACGGAAAAAGCATTCCCAACGACTGTTCCGTCTGCCATAACCTGGTGGCTGTCGAAGACCCGAATCCCAAGCAATTGACCGCCCTCGGCATTCAGTAGCCGCCGGGAGCAATGGAGAGAGCAGCATCGAGGAAAGATCGGGCCGCCTGGGCCGCAATCCGCCGCCACCCAAGCGGCGGCCAAAGAGACAGCCTTGCGGCCGTTGCCGGCGCGGGCCTGGTCTCCGGTTTCGGCTACCCGTTCGATGCTCCGCTGCTCATCTCGATCACCGGGAAGCAAGTAAACTCCTCGTCGGTCACTTGCCAATACGGCACACATTCGGCGCCCGGATTGCCGGAAACCGTAAAATGGAGAGGAAGCCCCGCCTTGGGCTGCAACTGGCCTATCAGCGCTTCGGGGCTGGATCCGCTCGGCAACCGCAACACGGCGTCCTTCGACCCAACAAACGCATACAGCAGCGGCCCGTAGGTCAATGCATAGCGCTTCTGTCCCGGTATCTGATCTACGCCGGCATACTCGATCAACTCAAACCCCGCGGGCAACGTGAAAGACACTTCATCCCGATTGGACCATACGCGGTCCAGCATGGCGAACGAGCCGGGCCTCCCGGTTGTGTGGACGGAATTGTTTATGGAGATCGCCATTTCCTTGCTGGCCCATGAGGGCGCTCGAACGCGCAGCTTCATGCGCGTCGGTTGATCGACAGCGATCGTCAGCTTCACCTGCTGTTCGAATGGAAACTTCGTCTCCATATGGATAGAGACCGGCCGACCCTGATGCTCCCATGAAAGCGAGGACGGCTCGAACAAATTTACATAGACGCCATCGGAGGCGATCGAGTAAATATGCTCCGGCATGGAGCCGATCAACCGCGTTCCCTGCCCTTCGCAGCATGTATTGATGCGCGTGCCCTTC
>JAJYZK010000056.1 GCA_021799945.1 Acidobacteriota bacterium | reverse complement strand
CCGCATCCGGGGCGCGCTGCGACAGATCGCAGGGACGATTCCCGGCGCCCGCTGGCGCGAAGACGAGGCTCTGGTGGAGCAGGTGGTTCATCTCACCGAGTGGCCGACGGTCCTTTGCGGCGGGTTTGCGCCCGAGTTTCTCGCGCTGCCGGACGAGATTCTCGTGACCGTGATGCGGGACCACCAGAAGTATTTCGCGGTCGAGGATGCGCAGGGCAGGCTGCTTCCTCATTTTCTCGCCGTGCTCAACACCTCCGTGGACAGCGGGGGCCTGGCCACCATCCGGCACGGGAATGAGCGGGTCCTGCGCGCGCGGTTTAACGATGCCCGCTTTTTCTGGGATCAGGACCAGAAGATCCCGCTCGTGGAGCGGGTGGAGTCGCTCAAGGCCGTCACCTTCCAGAAGGAGCTGGGCAGCTACCTCCAGAAGACGGAAATGAATCTGCGAGTGGCGGCGGCGCTGGCGGCGGCCTGCGGGGAAGGTCCGCGCCTTGACGCGGCGGCGCTGGAGCAGGCTGTGCGGTTGGCGAAGACCGACCTTACCACCGAGTTGGTAAAAGAATTCCCCGAACTCCAGGGAATCGTGGGCGGACTCTACGCGCGGGCGCAGGGACTCGGGGAGGCCGTGTCCCAGGCGATCGCCGCCCAATACATGCCCGTCGCCGGGGACGACCCGATTCCGGCGACGGCGGAGGGGCGGATGCTGGGCCTTGCCGACCGCGCGGCGACCCTGGCGGAGATGTTCGCCATCGGCCTGATCCCCAGTGGATCCCGCGATCCCTTCGCTCTGCGCCGAGCCGCCAATGGACTGGTCCGAATCCTGGCGGAGTCCGAAATCCCCCTGTCTCTCGATCGGTTGACGGAGATAGCGGCGGCGGAATCGAAGTTCGGGCAGGCCGCGCCGCGCCGGGAGGCGCTGCGGGCATTCCTGCGGGAGCGGCTGGAGTTCTATCTGCGGGATTCGCGCGGCTATGCCTACGATGTGGTGAATGCGGTTCTGGCCACCGGCGCGGCGCTGCTGCCGGATATTCTCGCCCGGGCCGAAGCCCTCACGCAGGCGCGGGGCTCGCAGGACTTTGCCGCCGTTGCGGCGGCCTGCAAGCGGATTCGCAATATCCTCCGTCAGGCGGGCGCGGGCGCAGCGGAGGCTTCGGGGGCCGGGACCGAGGCCCAGATCGAGGTCGAGGTGGATCGGCTGCCGGAGCCGGCCGAACAGGCTCTTTACCACCACGCGGCTGCGCTCGTCTGCGAGGTGGAGGAGCTTCGAGCCGGCCGGCGGTACGCGCAAGCGATGCAGCGAATCGCCACGCTGCGCCCCTACGTCGACGCGTTCTTCGACCGGGTTATGGTGATGACCGAGGACCCGGCTCTTCGCCGCAACCGCCTTGCCCTGATCGCCTGGCTCCTGAACGGATTTTCGCGCATTGCCGACTTCTCCGAGATCGTTCCGGGCTGACACCGCCGGACTCCCTCCCACCTTTGGGTGGTTATTTCATGGGGGTCTTTTTCGCGAGCGGCGCGCACTAATGTTAAAGGAAGGTTAAAATCGGCTTACCGATCGCAGCTCCTGGGGTGCGCCCCTGGCGCGTGGAGGATTACGCCGGACAACGCCGTTCCCCGTTTCTGGGGGGTATGCCCACTCGGCGGCTTTCGGGTGGAGACCGAATTGACCCGGATCAGTTTTCAACGGAAGCTCGAAGACCTTCGTCAGCGCCTGCTGGAGACCGCGGGCATCGCCGAACAGACCATTCGCCTTGCGCTTGAGGCACACCGCGGGGATCTGAGCGCCTGCGCCAGAGTGCGCCGCAATGAAGAGATTATCAATCGCTGTGAGCGGGAGATCGATCAAATGGCGCTCGATATCCTGGCCATGGAGCAGCCGATGGCCGTAGATCTGCGCTTCATTCTCGCCGCGATCAAGATCAACGGCGATCTAGAGCGGGTCGGCGATCAATCGATGGCCATTGCGCTTTTGGCCGAAGAGCTCGCCCTCGATCCCGCACAGTCCTTTCCGGTGGATATTCCGCGGATGGCCGAGCTGTCGATGGCCATGGTCAGAAAGGCGCTGGAGGCTCTGGCCGGACGGGACGCCGAGCTCGCGGCCAGCGTGCTGGCCATGGACGATTCCGTCGATGAATTGAATCGCAAAGCGAAAAAGACTCTGCTCGACTGCATCGCCCAGAGGCCTGACGCGGCGCATTCGGCGGTGAACCTGCTGTTCATCTCCCGCAGCCTGGAGCGCATCGCCGACCACGCCACAAACATGGCGGAAGATGTGATCTTCTGGGTGCGCGGCTCCGATGTCCGCCACGGCGCGCTGCAGAGTTCGATTCCCATCTCTCCCGCGCTCTAGCAGAGACGCCGCCCCCAGCCCCATCGCATTTTTGGATCGCAAATGCGCGCGGGGCGCCGGAGGCCTCCTAATTCACCCGCTGCAGCCGGGCAATCAGTTTTTCGGCCAGGTTTTCCCCGGATTCGGACCACAGCAGACGGCCGCTCACGCCACAGTTGCGCTGTACGAGATTGGTGAACTCCAATAGCTGCTGGATATTGCCTTTGAGGTATTCGCAGCCGCCGCCATCCAGTTCGGCTTCCTCCCCAAGAAATGGGGAGTCCACTCCGAAATCCACCCGAATCTCGCCGTTCTGCTCGTATGCGCCATCGTCGAAGAGAGGTCCGAAGCCCACCACGCGCACGACGCTGGCAGCGCGGTCCCAGGGTTGCGTAGCGGGCATTGAGGGGCGCGCGGGCGGCTTTGCCGGGGAGGCGCAAGGGCTCTCCGGCGGGGTCCAAAGGTCCCAACGCGCCTCGAATTCGAAGGCGAAGTCCTCGTGCAGCGCGGCGCAGGCTTCGGCCACCGCGCGCTCCGGAGCGGACTCCTCCCGCTCCTCTTCCCGATACACGCGCTGGTATACCGGCGATTCGCTCCAGGAGATCGGATAGACCGTGGCGGCGTGGACTCGGGGCGACCCGCCCGAAGCGGCGACCTGACGCAGCACGCGGACTAGCGCCGGCGCCAGGGATGTCAGCCGGAAGTCAGGGAACCAGAGGCTGAGGTACAACAGGTCGGCCATAGGGCCATTGTATGTGGCCTGGGGTTGCGGTCCGGGTCCCGCGGTCTGGATCCTCCGGCCCGGAATAGTTGGCCCGGAACATTTCGCCTGGACTGGAACGGAATGGGAGCGGCTGGCCTGCCGGGGCCAAGGCGGATGAGAAGATGGAGGAATGCGGGTAACCGTAGAGCGCTTGCGCGGTTGGATCGTGGTGCTCGCAGGGGTGCTGGTAGCCGTAATTCTGCTGTTCCTCGGCCTCGCGCGATGGCGGACGCTCCACCTCCGCCGGGATCTTCCCTCCGGGCTCGGCGTACAGATTCAGGAGTCGGCGAGCGGATACACCTTTTCCAAGTCGGAGCGCGGCCATACCATGTTTACGCTGCATGCCGCCAGAACCGTGCAGTTCCGCTCCGGCACGCATGCCGAACTGCATGACGTGAGCATCACCGTATACGCTCCCGATGGAGCTCCGGCAGACCGGATCTACGGCAGGAACTTCGAATACGATCCAAGCCGGGGCATCGCTCACGCCGAGGGGCAGGTGCTGATCGACCTGCAGGGCGCGACCGGCCAGGGCGCCGCGGGCCCAGCCGGCGGCCAGGAGGACGACGGGAAAAACATCGTCCACGCCAAGACCTCCGACCTGTACTTCAATCAGAACTCCGGCTTGGCCACCACCACGCAAAGAATCGAGTTTCGGGTGGCGCAGGCCTCGGGCAGCGCCATGGGAGCGAGCTTCGATTCCTCCGGCGGATTGCTCACGCTCGACCGGGACGTGCGGTTCAATTCCAGCTTCGACGGCGACCCGCTTACCGTGCAAGCCGCGCACGGTCAATTCGACCGCGTCGGCAAGCTTCTCATTCTGCTCAGCAGCACGGTCGATTACCGGGACAATCACGGGTCGGCGGACCACTCCACGGTCTACTTCCGGCCCGACGGAAGCGCCTCGCGCATGGAGGCGCAAGGGCATGTGAAGGTGGTGGGGCCGGATGGGCAGCAAATCGTCTCGCAGGCGGCTCACGTCACCATGAATGAGCGAAGCCAGCCGCAGCGGGTGACGCTGGACGGAGGATTGCTTTGCGTCGAAGACAACTCCCAGCGCAGTCTTCGCGCCAGCGCGGCCTCGGGGATTCTGCATTTCAACGCGGAGCAGCAGCTTTCCCTTCTACAGTTGCGCAACGCGGTCTCCGTGGAGGACCGGGAGAGATCGAATGCTCCCGCGGGCTCCCCGCCCGCCACCCGGACCCTGCGGGCTTCCGCGGTGGACGTGGATCTTCAGCCGGGGCCGGACAATCGGCCGAAGGCGCGCCATATCGTTGCCTCCGGCCCCGCCCGCGTCTCCATGCACACCGACTCGCCGAAGCAGGGCGCGCAGGATACCGCAGTGGAGGGAGACACCCTGATTGCCGCCTTGAACGCGGAACAGGCGCTTACCAGCCTGCGTGGCGAAGGGCACACGAAGCTGGCGCTGGCCGGCAAGGACGGCGCGCGGCAGAGCAGCAGTGGAGATACGTTGTTGTTGACCTTCGATCCCCCGCCGGGCTCCGGCGCTTCGGGAAACCGGGTCGCCCGCGGTCCGGCCCACGCAGGGATTGGATCTCCCGCTGCCCCGGATAGCTCTCAGTTACGCTCGGCGGTGCAGGAGGGAAATGTAACCCTGATCCAGGATCCTCCGCCGGAGGCTCCCGGGCGGGCTCGGCCGGCTGACCTCAGGAGCCGTCCCGGCAACTCCGCGCCGCGCAGCGCGCCGTCGCGGACCACGGCCACGGCCCGGCGGCTGACCTATGACGCGACCAGTCAGCTCGTCCGCCTGGCGGGAGATCCGAGGATAGAAGACGCATCGGGCGAACTGGCCGCGGAATCCATTGCTTTTGACCGGAGCAGCGGGGACGCTGCGGCGGAAGGAAAGGTGCAAGCAACATTCCGCCAGGATAACGGAGCGCCGGCGATCGCCTTTCCCGGTCCGGCCAACGCCTCTTCCGGCTCCATTTACGTCGTCGCCGAACGCGCTCATCTCGATCACGGGCAGGATCTTACAACGTTTTACGGCAGTCCGCGCCGGGACGCCCGCCTATGGCAAGAAGGGAATCTGATCGCCGCTCCTGTGCTGGAGCTCTCACGCGCGCGCCAAACGCTGGTGGCGCATGGAGCGCGCGGAGGAAACGGCGCCGCCGGCGCGCTGAATTCCGGCGGCGTGACCGCGATCTTCAGCGGTCAGGCGAAACGCCCGGCGCAAAGCGCCCAGAGTCTATCCGAAGGGTTGCAGAGTTCGACGGTGACCCTGGAGAGCGGGAGGCTCGAGTATGCCGCCGCACAGCACGTGGCGGTTTTCTCCGGCGGAGCAACCGCGCATGTCCAGTTCGGGGTTGTTCGATCGGCGGTGATGAAACTGTACCTGGTTCTGGCCGGCGCACCGGCCACTCCGGGGGACAAGACGGCAAGATTGCAGGCCAAATCGTCTGGCCCCGGCGGGAGTCCGCCGGTTCAGCCGCCCGGTCAATCCTCCTCGAGCCAGATCGATCGCATCGTCGCCACCGGCGGCGTAGTCGTCGAGCAGCCGGGCCGGAAAGCCACCGGCGAGCGGCTGGTTTATACCGAGGCAAACGGAAATTGCGTGCTCACCGGCGCGCCCGGCGCCCCCCCCCGCCTGATCGACGCGCAGCATGGAGCCGTTACCGGGGCTTCGTTGATTTTCAATGATCGCGATGATAGCGTTTTTGTGGAGGGCGGCGAATCGCGGGCCGCTACCGACACCCGCGTCGCCCGGTAATGCAGAAGCTCCACACCGATGAAATCGGCAAATCCTACAAAGGTCGCCAGGTCGTCCGGGGCGTAGACCTTGAGGTCTGCCAGGGAGAAGTGGTGGGGCTGCTGGGGCCGAACGGCGCCGGCAAAACGACCAGCTTCTACATGATCGTCGGCCTGGTGGCGCCCGACACCGGTCAGGTGTACGTCGATGACGTGGACATCACCCGGCTGCCGATGTACCTGCGCGCCCGCCAGTATGGGATCAGCTATCTCCCGCAGGAGCCGTCGGTCTTTCGCAAGCTCACCGTGGAAGAGAACATCCTGGCCGTGCTCGAGGTGCAGCCGCTTTCCCTTGAGGTGCGGCGCGCCCGCACGCAGAAGCTTCTGGACCAGTTGAATCTCGGCCACATTCGGAAGACTCGAGGCTATGCTCTTTCCGGGGGGGAAAGGCGGCGGGTGGAGATTGCCCGCTGTCTTTGCATTCAACCTTCCTTCATCCTGCTGGACGAGCCCTTCTCCGGCATCGATCCCATCGCCGTGCTGGACCTGCAGGAGATTATCTTCGACCTCAAGGCCAGTGGCATCGGCGTGTTGATCACCGACCACAACGTGCGGGAAACGCTCTCGGTGACCGACCGCGCCTATATTATCAACGAGGGCCGCATCTTTCGCGCCGGAACTCCGGAACAACTGGGCAATGATCCGGAGGTGCGCCGTGTCTATCTCGGCGAGGGATTTTCCCTGGGCTGAATCGGGCGCCGCGCGTCCACCGCGGCGCTTCCGCCCTCTCCGCTACCTGCCAAGTTGTAGCCGGGGCGCCCTGCCGGTCTGTGGGGCCGCGGTCGCCGCTCTCAATTACTCCGGTAACGCCCAAAGAGAAGACCGCCGTCTCCGGCGGGGGAAGCGACTGTGGGGCGCGCGGAGTTACACTGGAGCGCAGCGAAGTTCGTTTCCACGTGAGAGGCGATGGCTCTTTTACAGCCAAAATTGAGCTTGAAGGTCGCGCAGCGCCAGATCCTGACCCCTGGCTTGATGCAGATGGTGAGCGTGCTGGCGCTCAACAACCTCGAATTGAAGGAGATGATCAACGCCGAAATCTCCGAAAATCCCGTTCTGGAAGAGGTGGAGGAGAATATCCCGCCCTTGGATGAGATCGCCGGCAAAGAGGCGGAGCGGGAGCGAAGCGCCGAAGAAATGGTCGCGCATGCGGACAGGGAAAAACAGGATCCCTTCAATGAGATCGACTTCGGCACCTATTTTCAGGATTATCTCGATCCCGGTTTTCGCGCGCCGGACAGCTTCGAGCTGAGTGAAAGGCCCTCTTTCGAGAATTTTCTCTCGCAGCCGGGCACGCTGGGCGACCACCTGACGTGGCAGTTGGGATCGCTCAGTCTGACGGCGGAACTGCGGGAGGCGGCCGAGTACGTGATCGGCAACTTGAATGAGGACGGCTATCTTCTGGCCTCCGACGACGAGCTGGTCGTGGGACTGCTGCGGGAGCGGGTCTCGGAGGAGCGCATCGCCGAAGGCGGCGAGGATGCCGGGAAGCTGCTGCTGGCCGAGGCCATCCGGCTGGTCCAGGGGCTCGATCCGGTCGGGGTGGCCACCCGCAGCCTGCGGGAGTGCCTGCTGGCGCAGATCGCCGCCGAGCAACGCGAGCTGCAACTTGCGCTGGATCGCCCGGCCGCGGCGGAGTCCGAAATCGCCCTCTGCGCCGACGCGCCGGGCGCCCCCTCCACGCCGGGGCCGGACAGCCTCCGCGGCCAGATTCTTGGATTCGCCGAGCGCATCGTGGATCGGCATCTGCAGTTGTTGCAGAAAAAAGATCTTCGGGAAATGGCCAGGGCGCTGGGCAATCCCATCGAAGTCGTGCAGCAGGCCGTCGATTTCATCCGCGGCCTCGATCCGCGTCCGGGCCAGCGTTTCAACCGCTCGGAGGCGCGGTTGATCGAGCCCGACGTCGCCTTTGTTAAAAGGGGAGACGAATTCGTCGTGGTCATGAACGAAGAGGATCTTCCGACTCTGCGGCTGAACCAGGGATATCGCAAGCTGCTCTTCCAGCAGGGCGCGGACAAGGAAGTCAAGGAGTACGTCAAGGAACGATACCGGTCGGCCTTGCAATTGATGCGCAACATCGAGCAGCGGAAGAATACGATCATCCGGACCTGCGAGGCGATCATTCGCCGCCAGCGGGAGTTTCTGGAGTCCGGAGTGGAGGCCCTCAAGCCGATGATGATCAAGGAGGTGGCGGAGGAGATCGGCGTGCATCCCTCCACTGTCAGCCGCGCGGTTTCCAGCAAGTATGTCCATACCGCGCAGGGAGTGTTTGAGCTGCGGTTTTTCTTCTCCGAAGCCGTGAACGGCCCCGGGGGAACGGGCACGCCCCTGATGCTGCTGAAGCGCAAGGTGAAGAAGTTCATCGAAGAGGAAGATCCTCATAAGCCTCTGACCGACGATCTGATCGCCAGCATGCTCGAGGCCCAGGGCATCGCCGTCACCCGGCGCACGGTGGCCAAATATCGCGAGGATCTGCGCATTCCCAGCACGCATCAAAGGCGCGTGCGCGATTAGAGCCGCGGCTACGCGGGAAAAGGCGGGCTGCGGCGTCGATGCCGAGCCGCTACCTTGAGAGGCGCGTCGTTCCCGGCGTCGCCCCGTGTTTTTAAGTGTCTAAGCGAAGAGGAGATGCTATGCGGATAGAATGCACCGGCAGGCAGGTGACGGTTACCGCCTCGCTGCGATCGTTGGCGCAGGAAGGCATTGAGCGAATCGGAAAGGTGCTGGGCAAGACCGGCAGTGCGCACATCGTTTTGACTTCGGAACGGCGCTGCCAAATCGCCGAAGTCACGATCAAGACACGCGCCTGCAGCCTGGTGGCGCTCTGCGAGTCAACCGTCGGGCTGGAGGCGGCGCTGCGCGAGGCGCTGGGCAAAGCGGAGGCCCAGGCCCTGCGGCATAAGAACAAGCTGCGCGCACAAAAAAGGCAGCCCAAGGAGGAGAAGCAACTGGCGGAGCCGCCCATTGTTCGCGCGGCGCATGCGTCGGCCGCGGCGCAGCGGCCGGCGGCCAGGACGGCCGCGAGCGCGGGCGCGGGGAGCCGGAAGACCAACGGAAAGAGCCGCGCAGTTCCCGCCATCCCGGTGACGGTGCATTCCTTTCCTGCTCGGCAGCCGATTGCGGAGCCGCATGTTGTCCGCTCTTCCGATTCTGTGGCGCTGCGGCCGATGACGCTGGAGGAGGCGGTGAAGGAAGCGGAATTTCGCGACCGCGAAGTGTTTGTGTTCCGTGACAACCGGGGGAACGTCAAGGTGTTGCATCGCAAGCGCGACGGCAAAATGGAATTGATCGAAGCTCCCTGGTCGAGTTGACGGTCGATCTGACAGCCTGTTGGGACCGGAGAATTGCGCCGCGGCGGATAACCTGGGATCTGCTCTCTCGGGCGATTCCGGGCTGGAGGCGCGCCGGACGGCTCTTTTACCCGGCGGCTCGCCGCTGGAGCGCCCGATTCCCGAGCGCTCTGCAAAAGCGCGCGGAAGCCGCGATCCAGGAGCCGGGGGCGCCGGGAAAGATGCAATCGGCCGGCATTCGACGCCGGGCCTCAGGCTGCTCAAGCCGCCGGCGGGGGTTGTTTCCCAGGCGCCTCAGGGCGCGCGGCGGGCCCTCCGCGGAGGCGGAATTTAGGCCGGAACACGGCGCGGCGAAACCACCGCAAGTAACTGCTACCTCAGAGCTTGCAGGGTACTTCTTTCAGGGGATACTCGGGTCGCGAAAACGCACTTGATACTCAACCCTGTGAGAGGTCGTTTCCGAGGCTTCCGCGTGTGTCGATGAACCCCGAATCCTCCATCGCCGCTCCTACCGCGCAGGAATGGGCGCTGCTGGAAGCAATGCCGTGTTTCCTCTTTCTTCAGAGCGGAGGCCGGATCGTCTTCGCCAACCGGGTTGCGCGCGAGGCCCTGCACCTGGAAGAAGGCAAGACCGCGGCGGTGCATGAGATTTTCCAGGGAGCTTTTCCCGGCTTTGCCTATGCTCGCTCCTCCAGCGAAGCGGCCGGAGCCGCCGGACCGGCCGAAGCTTATGGAGCGGCGCCGGGCGGCCTGACCTCCGCCTCCGGCAACATCCACGGCTCAGGCAATCAGGCGTATTCCTCCCGGTTTCGCTGCATGCTGCTGGCGCCTGGCGGCGCGCCTGTTCCCGTCCAAGGGACCTTCCGCATGCTGCGGGTGGGGCCCGAACCGGAGCTGCTGATTGTCGCCATGCAGGCGACGGCGGAAGCGGAGAGCGGTCCCTCCGCTCATTTTCTGGAGCACCTGCTGGACGCCGCCCCGGAGGCAATCATGCTCACTCGCGGAGCGAGAATCCTGCACGTGAACCGCGAGTTCGAAAGCCTCTTCGGCTATAGCGTGGAGGAAGCGGTCGGCCGCAGCACGCACGACCTGCTCATTCCGGATACCCGCCGACATGAACTGGAGATCCTGGAGCACGCCATGCAAATGCATGGCCGGGCCTCCATGGAGACCGTTCGGCTACACAAATCCGGGGCCCTGATCGACGTCTCCATTCTGATTGGTCCCATCGAGATCGCCGGTGTGGCGATCGGCAATTTTGTCAGCTACCGCGATATCCGGGACAAGAAGCAATCGGACGCCAAATTGCAGTACGACGCCCTCCACGACCCGCTGACGGGACTGGCCAACCGCGCGCTCTTTCTCGATCGCCTACAGCTCGTCATGTCGCGCCAGCATCGCCGCTCCAGCCTGAATTACGCGGTCATGTTTCTCGATCTGGACCGGTTCAAATCCGTGAACGACAGCCTGGGCCACGCCTGCGGCGACGAACTGCTGATGCGGATCGGCGCCCGGCTTCGCGCCTGCTTCCGTCCGGAAGACACCATCGCCCGCTTTGGAGGAGACGAGTTCGCCGTTCTTGTCGAGGATGTGGCCAACATCGCCGGCATCAGCCCGCTTGCCGAGCGGGCGCAGAGGGATATCCGTCAGCCCGTCCAGATTTACGGCCACGACGTTGCGGTGACCGCCAGCATCGGCATCGCCTTCGGCACGCTCGATCACAAGACGCCGGAACAGGTTCTTCGCGACGCCGATTTCGCCATGTATCGGGCAAAATCGCACGGACAGGCCCGATACGAGATCTTCGACTCCTCCATGCACGTGCATGTCGCCGCACAGATCCAGCGGGAGCGGGATTTATCCGAAGCGCTGGAGCGAAAGGAGTTCGAAGTCTGGTATCAGCCGATTTATCGGCTGCCCAACGGCGAGATCGAGGGATTCGAGGCGCTTCTCCGATGGCGGCGCGCGGACGGCGCGCTGGCTTCGCTCCAGGAATTGCTTCCCGTGGCCGAGGAGAGCGGCCTGATTCTCTCCATCGGCTTTCAAGTGATTGAGCAGGTGGCCGCGCAGCTCGACGCCTGGAACTCCGAGATGCCGGAGAGCAAGCCCGTCGTAAGCGTGAATCTCTCCCGGCGCCAGTTTCAGCATGCGCCGCTGGTGGACCGCATTTCGGAGATCCTGCGCGAGTGGAGAATTCCGCCGGGCCGGCTGCGGCTGGAAGTGACGGAGACGGTGATCAATCACGATCCCGACTTCGCCATCGCCGCCTTTCAGCGCATGAAGGACCATGGTCTCGGCGTTGCGCTCGACAACTTCGGCGCGGGAATCGCGTCGATGAATCATCTGGCCCGGCTGCCCATCGATCTGGTGAAGGTGGATCGCCGGCTGATCGGTTTTCTGCCGGCGCCCGGCAGGCAGTCGGCGATCATTCAGACCATCTTCGACCTGGGCCGGCTCCTGGCCGTGCGGATCCTGGCGGAAGGGGTGGAGCGGACCGAACAGTTGGAGGCGCTGCGCCGGTATCGTTGCGACCTCG
>JAJYZK010000055.1 GCA_021799945.1 Acidobacteriota bacterium | reverse complement strand
CGCCAGGTACAGCTGGCTTTCAACGCCAGCGAGCGCATTGACAAGCTGCTGGTCGATGAAGGCAGCGCCGTCCGCGCGGGACAGCTTGTCGCTCAACTGGCGCCACAACGTTTTCAGGATTCGGTGGCGATGGACCGATCCACCATGCTCGCGCAGCAACAGGTAGTTGCGCGGCTTTTAGCGGGAAGCCGTCCGGAGGAAATCGCACAGGCGCGAGCCGATGTAGCCGCCGCTCAAGCGGACGTGGTTGCCGCCCAGGCCAATGTGACGAATGCCGGACTGCTCTATCGCCGCCAGCAGACCCTGGCGAAGCAGCAATATGTTTCCCTGCAGATTCGCGACGATGCCGAACGCTCCTACCTGGCGGAACAGGCCGACCTGGAGGCAAAGAAGCAGGCGCTGGAAGGCAAAGAGCAAGTGTTGCGGCTTGCCGTCATCGGCCCACGCAAGGAAGATATCGCCGCGGCACAGGCCACGCTCCAGGCCGACAAAGCGACTTTGGCCCTGGCGCAAAAAGAGCTGGCCGATACGCAGCTCTACGCTCCCGCGGATGGCGTGATTCAGGATCGCATTCTGGAACCCGGAGATATGGTCACGCCGCAGGCGCCGGTGTTTACCTTGGCCCTCGACAATCCAGTGTGGGTGCGCGCCTATTTGCCGGAGCCGCAGATGGGTAAGGTTGCGCTCGGCATGCGCGCGTGGATTGAGTCGGACAGCTTTCCCGGACAACGATTTCCGGGCTGGATCGGTTTCATTTCTCCTGTCGCGGAATTTACGCCGAAGAACGTGGAAACTACGCAGCTCCGCTCGCAGCTTGTCTATCGTGTGCGCGTGTATGCCTGCAATCCGGACCATCGTCTCCGCCTCGGAATGCCGGCGACCGTTGTCATTCCTCTGGGCAACAACCCTCCTCAGGCAATCGACACTCACCCGTGCGGGACAAACTGACATGGACGCAGTGGCGGTCGGGAACCTGAGCAAATCCTTTGGCAAAGGAACGGCCCACAGAGATGCGCTGAAAAATATCTCCCTCGAAATTCCCGCGGGCAGCATGACAGCCCTCATCGGGCCGGATGGCGCGGGCAAAACCACGCTGCTGCGGCTATTGGCCGGGATCCTGACGCCCAGCGCGGGAGCGATTCGTGTTCTCGATCATCCCTTGCCGAAAGAGGCCCTCGCGCTGCAACGCCAGATCGGTTATATGCCGCAACGTTTCGGTCTCTATGAAGATTTGACGGTCGAAGAAAACCTCAGCTTGTTCGCCGACCTGCACAGCATCCCACATGAGAAGCGAGAGCATCGCTTCGCGGGACTGCTGACGATGACGGCGCTCGGCCCGTTTCGCAAGCGGCTGGCGGGACAGTTGTCCGGCGGCATGAAGCAGAAGCTCGGCCTGGCCTGCACGTTGATTCATCCGCCGGAATTGCTGTTGCTGGATGAAGCCAGCGTGGGCGTCGATCCCATTTCGCGCCGGGAACTGTGGAGCATCATCCAACAGCAGGTTGCCGGCCAGAAGGTGACTGTCCTGCTGAGCACCGCATATATGGATGAGGCCGAGCGCTGCGATCATGTCATTCTATTGCACGAAGGAGAGATTCTGGCGCAGGGAAATCCGGCACAGCTCGCCGCGTCCTTCGAGGGACGCGCCTTTGTTCTGGAAAATGTTCCCACCGCGCCGCGCAACCTGCAAGCACAGATAGCGCAGTTGCCGGGCGTGGTCGATACGGTGATCCAAGGCGATGGATTGCGCATCGTGATGCAACAGGCGGAGCCGCCTGCATTGCCGCAGAAGCTAACTCTCTACGGGACGCCAAAGCCCGTTCCAGCACGGCTGGAAGATGCTTTTGTCAGTCTTCTGTTCAGCCGCACTACTCGCCATCCCATTCCGTTGCCGCCGCAGCGAGACATAGCCGGCGACGATACAGCCGTTGTCGCGGTGAAGGATCTCTTCCGCTACTTCGGCGCCTTTGCCGCGGTCAAGAATGTCAGCTTCTCGGTGCGCAAGGGAGAAATCTTCGGTCTCCTGGGAGCGAATGGCGCGGGTAAATCGACGACTTTCCGAATGCTCTGCGGGCTGCTGCCATCCTCATCTGGAACCCTGCGTGTTGCCGGCGTCGATCTGCGCACGGCGCCGGCCGCCGCCCGCGCGCGCATTGGCTACGTGTCGCAAAAATTCTCGCTGTATGGCGCTTTAAGCGTGCAGCAGAATTTGTCCTTCTTCTCGGCCGCCTACGGTCTCGAAAATCCGCGAAAACAAGACCGGATGGCCTGGGCACTGGAAGAGCTTGAACTCAAGGACTACGCCAAGATGAATGCCGGGGAATTGCCGCTGGGGTACAAGCAGCGTCTGGCTCTGGCCTGTGCGCTGATGCATGAGCCAAGCATTCTTTTTCTGGATGAACCTACCTCTGGCGTCGATCCGCTGGCGCGGCGAGAATTCTGGGCGCGCGTAAATGCTTTGGCGGAGAGCGGCGTCACCTGCCTTGTCACTACGCACTTTATGGAGGAAGCGGAATACTGCGATCATCTGTTGCTGATGTCGCTGGGTGAGGTGCTCGCGCAAGGAACTCCGTCGGAAATCAAAGCCAAAGCCCGCAGCAAGGCCCACCCCACCCCCAGCATGGAAGATGCTTTTATCTCCCTGATTGAGGAGCATGAGCAGGCGAGCCGGAGGGCGTCATGAAGACCATGCGCCTGACCGGGCTGATGCGGAAAGAAGTGTATGAGATCGTGCGCGATCCTTCCAGCATCGCTATTGCCTTTGTGTTGCCCCTGGTGCTGCTGCTCATCTTCGGCTATGGGGTCTCGCTCGATGCCCGCCGCATTCTGATGGCGGAGGTCGTCGATCATCCCACGCAGCTCACTGCTTCTTTTCTGGCGGAATTGCAGCGCTCTCCGTGGTTTCGTCCGACCATCTATCCCGACCAGGCCTCGGCGGAACAGGCGCTGATGGCCGGTCGCGCCAATGCAATCCTGTGGCTGCGCAGCGATTTCACGCGCCAGGCCTACAGCGCCGGCAGCGCACCCATCCATCTCACCGTGAATGGTGTCGATGCCAATCAGGCGCGTCTCATCGAAAACTATGTCAATGTCTCATGGCTGCTCTGGTTACAGCAGGAAGCGACCGGGCAAGGCGCGCATCTGGAGACGCCCGTGGCGGCTGACGCCCGGGTCTGGTTCAATCCCGCATTGCGCAGCCGCGACTATCTGGTTCCAGGCCTGATAGCCATCGTTATGACGCTCATCGGGGCTTTGCTGACCGCGCTGGTGGTGGCGCGGGAGTGGGAGCGCGGCACCATGGAAGGCATCATGGTGACGCCGGTCGCCAAAACGGAAATTCTGTCGGGCAAGTTAATTCCATACTTTGCCATGGGGATGGGCGGAATGATCCTGTCTACCGCCATGGCGGTTTTTCTCTTCGGTGTTCCGTTGCATGGATCGTTATTGGTTCTTTTCGGCACGGCAGCACTGTTTCTATTGACGGCCCTCGGCATGGGATTGGTCATTTCCGTGCTGGCGCGCAGCCAATTTGTCGCCGCGATGATCGCCATTGTCACCACGTTTCTTCCCGCATTCATTCTGTCCGGCTTTATTTTCGATATTCGCTCCATGCCACAACCCATTCAACTGCTCACCCACATCGTTGCGGCTCGCTACTTTGTCACCATCCTGCAAAGCGCGTTCCTGGCCGGCGATGTGTGGCCGGTCCTGCTGCGCAACGTGTTCGGAATGGGCGTCCTGTGCGCGCTCTTTCTCGGTATTGCCCTGCTGCGCTTTCGCAAGAGGTTGGACTGATGCGCCCGATCCTGCACCGCATCTTGGCGCTGACTGTCAAGGAATTACTGGCCCTGCTGCGCGATGCCGCCAGCCGCGCCGTCCTGATTGGCCCGCCAATTATCCAGATGCTGGTTTTCGGTTATGCCGCCACTTTCGATCTGAAGCATGTTCCCTTCGCCGTCTACAACCAGGATCGGGGGAGACTTTCGCGCGATTTCATCGCCCGCTTCGAAGGTTCTCCGAGCTTCAGCCTGTTGCGCGTCGTCCACAATCAGAACGAACTTGGCCAGGCCATCGACGATAAGTCTGTGCTGATGGCCATGGACATCGGTCCGACATTCACCTCCGATATCGAGCGAGGAAGGACGACGCACGTTCAGCTCATTCTCGACGGCAGAGATTCCAACACCGCTGCCCTGGCAATGGGTTATGCCCAGTCCATCGTGACCACATTCAATCAAACCCAAATTTCAATCCAGGGGGGAACGCTGCCGTCGACCGTGTTGCTGGATCGCGCCTGGTTCAATCCCAATCTCGATTCGCGATGGTTTATCGTTCCCGGTATCTGCGGCATCCTGACACTGCTGGTGAGCATGCTGACGACCGGCTTGTCGGTCGCGCGCGAGCGGGAGATGGGAACCTTCGACCAGTTGCTTGTCACACCCCTGCATCCGACAGAAATTCTTCTTGGGAAATCTCTGCCTGGCTTCATCGTCGGCTTTGCAGAAGGATCGTTCATCATTCTGGTGTCTGTCTTCTGGTTTCACGTCCCCTTTACCGGCAGCGTTCTGGGGCTCTACCTCGGTCTGTTCTGCTTTCTGCTGGCGACAGTTGGGATCGGGCTGATGATGTCCTCTTTGGCGGTAACGCAACAGCAAGGGCTGCTGGGCGTGTTTCTCTTCATGGTGCCGGCCATTGTTCTTTCCGGTTTCGCCACGCCGATCGCCAACATGCCACAGATTGTGCAATACATCACTTTGCTCGATCCGTTGCGATATTTTCTGATCGTTCTGCGCGGCAGTTTCCTGGAGGGCGCGGGAGTGTCGCTCTTCTGGCCGCAATATTGGCCGCTTGCCGTCATTGGTGTCGTCAGCATGATCGTCGCCGGCAGACTTTTCCGCCGCCGGCTTTCCTGAACGATGCGGCGCCGGGGAGGGGCCGAGGCGCTCAACTGAATGAGGGTCGAAAAAAACCGGCTATCCTACTTCCATTGCACAACGTCCAGCGGTTGGAGGGATGGGCCGCCAAACCGGCATCGGTGTTGGCCTCCCGGATGGGATTCTCGGCTCCGGCACGCCGATTGTAGAGCCAGACCAGCGGGTCCAAGGGGTCATCCATGTCGGTCACGAAGACGCGATCGATGATGTAGTGTGGCGTGTCGAAGAGTTGGTATTGTTCCGGTTCTTTTCCTTTACTGTCCGGGCATAGCGCAGCGCCAGGAAGCGGTGCGCCTTGCTCCAGCCCTCGGGCTGGTGGCGAAATTCACATTGCTCATCGGCGTCGGTCTTGGGCGAGGTCTTCCAGTCAGCCGCCCGCAACGAATCGATCCGCCGCGCCGGGCTTGCATTTCTGGTAAATCGGCGACGCCGCTCGCCCCTTCAGTCCGCCGGGGCGGCGGCGCAAACCTGACTGGCGACGCCTGCGGACCTTCGCAATTCCCGCCGAACCAGGAACAGCAGCGGGATCGCGGTCGCGGCGCTGGCCAGCGCGTCGGTGCATAGCAGGCCGCGCGCTCCTCCCAGGCGGTAGCCCTGCCCGTCCAGCCATGTCATATACGTAATGGCTCCATTGGTCGCCGCGGCAAACATGCCGAGCTGCGTGGCGGCTACCGGACAATCGTTTCCCGTCAATTGAAGGCCCAGAGCGGTAAAGGCCGCATAGGCGATTCCCGCGATGCCGTTATAAAGCAGCACTCCCCAGGAGTAAACGGAGGGGGTTCGCGCGGCGAAGGCCATGCCCAGAGCGCAGGCCGCGGCGGCAATCCCCCCGCCAAGGTAGATGTAGCCGCGAGGAAGCCGGCCGGAGACCCATCCGCCCAACAGCGAACCGGCGGAGGAGCTGATGGCGCATCCGGCGCCGGTCACCGCGATCACGGTATTCGAGCTGGCGTGAAAGTCCTTGCCCATGCCGGAAAAAAGATTGATGGCGGCCACCGAGCTGGCCGGAGCCAGAAACAGGCTGAAGCCGACCAGGCACTCCCGGCGCCGGCATGCCTGCCATGTGGCGCGCATGGCCAGGGTGAATACCTGCTTCACCCCGAAAGACGACCTGCGCGCAACGGGAAACAGCAGAGCAGGCCAGAGCCCGGCCACAATCGCCACGGAGAGGCCCAGCCCCAGGGTCCGCACCGAATAATGCTTGGCCAGATCCATCACCAGCAGGGAGCCCGCCGCACCACCGCCCAGATTCGCAACATTGGTCCAGCCGCCCACCGCGCCGCGCAGCCTCTCCGGCACGAACTCCGCCGTCCAGCCGCCGACGGCGCCGGCAAACAGAACGATGCAAAGGTCGCTCAACAGCAGCAGCGCAGCGGAAATGCCGAGATGAGCCGGGGATAGCAACCAGAGAGCCGAGCCCATGAAAATCGCGCCGAGGATCGCCGAGAGAAAGGAGTACGCCCGCCGCGAAAGTCCGACGTCCAGCAGCGGGTTGAGCAAAAAGCCCCAGAAGGTGGGAGACATCACGGTGGCGCTCACCGAGGCCACCCGATCCAGAGGGATGCCCGCATTCGTGAGCAGGAACGGGAGAGCGGTAATGGTGAATCCCACGACCAGACCGAAGGGCAGGACGGCCATGCCCACGACCCATCCTGGAGGACATCTCCCACTCAAGGCTGCCGCCGGAGGAGCGTTGCGTGGCTCCGGCGCATAGTTAGGCTCGGTCATACTTGCAACGATGCTCGCAGAACTCACCCCCGAAAAGCAATCTCCGCGGCCTTCGGCGGGGAGTTCCGGCGGTAAACTGTGTGTATGGGAAACAAAGACAAAGGGAAACGCGAAACGAAGAAGCCGGCAAAGAAACATCCCAAGCCCGCTCCGGGCCGGAAGCGCGATGAGTTCAGCCGAGCAGGAGCGCGGATCGTTCCGGAAGCGGCGGACAAGCCCTGAATGCCCCATTCGGCGTCAGCAGCATTGGGCCGCGAACTGCCGGGCGGCGCTTTTCGCCAGCCGCGTAAGTCTGCGGAGGTCCCGGCCCCGGCGCGATTGGGCTCCGTGATTGGGGCTCGGGGAGCCACGCCGGTCAGATGGCCGCGCCCTTGCGCTGGCTCCAGAGTCCCCGAGTGAAGTCGGGGATCTTCACCGGGCCGCTGCCTTGGGCCAGCGAAACGCGGCTCAGCGGACCTGGAGCCGACCAGGCAGCGCCGTCGTAGACGTCCATGTCCGGGGCCAGTCCTTCGCGCATGCACTGCAGCAGCCGGTAGATCATGATGAAATCCATGCCGCCGTGGCCGCCCGAGGTGCGCGCCATCTCTCCCTGCTCGGCCCACAGCGGATTCTCATATTCCTTCTTATACTCGTCGAGCGAGCCCCATTTTTCGCCGCCGGGCTGGCCGTCGATATAGATCCGAGGCGGATAATCCGCAAAAACGCCTTTTGTGCCGCCGACCATATTGATGCGGTCATAGGGGCGGGGATTTGAGGTGTCGTACTTGAGCGTGATCGTCAGGCCGGAGGCGGTCTTGATCAATGAGGTATTCAAATCGCCGGTGATATATTTCTCGCTCCATTTCGGATCGCCCTTGGGCACATTGGCCTCGCGGTAGGCGGCCAGGCCCATCGCCGGGCCGCTCATCGAGACGAGATAATCGAAGCGGTCGCCACGATTGATGTTCATATAATTGGCCACCGGACCAAGGCCGTGCGTCGGATACAAATTGCCGTCGATCTGCGTATGGAAGGCGCGCCGCCAGAGTCCTTCACCCTGGGAGGAGAACATCTCCCCGCGCAGGTCGTGCAGGTAAGCGGCCTCGCCATAAAGCACCTCGCCCAGAAGGCCCCGGCGGATCATGTTCAATACCAGGGTTTCGTTGTATCCATAGCAGCACTCCTCGAGCATGATGCAGTGCCTGCGGGTGGATTCCGAAGTGTCTACCAGGCTCCATAGGTCTTCCATCGTGTAGGCCATGGGCACTTCCACCCCCGCATGCTTGCCGTTGGTCATCGCGGAGAGGGCCATGGGGGTATGCCAGTTCCAGGGGGTCGCAATCACCACCAGATCGAGGTCGCTTCTCGCGGTCAGAGATTCATAGTCGTGAGGCCCCTTGGTATAAAGCTGGGGCGCCGGCTGTCCCGCGCCCACGATCATCCGGCTGGCGTGTTCGCACTTCTCCGGCACAATGTCGCAGACCGCGGTGACCTTCGCTCCCTGGGCCAGAAACCAGCCCAGGAGGCTCGTGCCTCTGCCTCCGACGCCGACAAATCCGATGCGGGGATTCGGGGTCGGAGCGAATGGGACATTGATCATGGTCTTCGCCGCAGTCGTCCCGGCGGGACTCTCTGCAGACTCCGCTGCGGCCGCCGGTTCGGCGAAGAGGAGATTCTCCCGGCTCAGGCCCGTGGTCGTAGCCACCGACATGGCCGCGCCGAGCTGAAGGAACTGCCGGCGGCTGGCCAGGGGCGGGTTTTTGAGGGAATCGTTCTTCAAGACAGACCTCTATTCGTGATTTTCCGCAGATCCGGGGCAACCGGCTGCGGGCGCAACTCCGCGCCCACTCGCCGGCCGCCGGTTCCGCGGTTCCTTCAGATGCGCAGGAAGATCTTGCGCCGGTACATCCAGTGCAGAAACAGCCAGTAGATCAGCAGGATCGTGGCTCCCAGCAGCAGAGGCTGCAGACCGGGACCGAGAATAAGAAATGGCTTCGGTCCGAGGTTCGTCAGCAGGTTGCGGTGGAGAAAGTCCTCCCACAGGTGGGCGATGAGATACGCGGCGATCGAGTTTGTGCCCACCACCACCAGCGGAAAGGCCAAGCCTTTCTTCTGCTTCACATCCACGATCCAGCTAAACGCGGCGAGAAACAGGAAGCACATTCCGCCGCTGAACAGCGTCCAGCTCGGAGTCCAGATGCGCTTGACGATGGGACAGATTCCGGTGAAGTGGAAAAAGGCTCCCAGCGCGATGAGAATGACCCCGGTGACCACGAAACGGCGGATCGGCTGCCGGGGCGCCGCGGCCAAATACCACTGCCCCGCGAAGAGGCCCAGGATCATAGTTCCCAGCGTCGGAATGAAGCTTAGCGTCAGATAGCCGCCGTCGTTCATCACAAACGGATGCTTGCGGGGAAACAGGTTGAGAAACCAGACGTCGAAGGCCTGGCCGAGATTGCTGTTCTTGTTCCAGTGGGCCCGGAATCCGGTGTAGAGATGATGCCAGTCGGCTGGCACGCCAACCGCGGCGTAATTGAAGTTCGGTCCGGGAGCCGGATACAGCGCCCAAGCCAACCAATACCCAAACAGAATCGCCGAAAATGCGATCCACTGGTCGCGCGTGGGACGAAAGGCGAGAAGAAACAGAAAGGTATAACCGAGGCCGATCTGGGTCAAGGTGTCTTCGAAGGTGAAGTACGTCTGGGTGCTTTCCAGCGAGCGGAGCAGGATGCCTAGAGCGATCAGCAGCACCGACCTCCACACCGTGTGCGCCAGCATGGTGGAGAACACGGCGCCTTTGCGCTGGCGGCTTCGGATGGAGTACGGCAGAGAGACCCCTACTAGAAATGAGAAGGATGGCTGGATCATGTCGTGCAGCGAGCAGCCCGCCCACTCCGTGTGCGACTGGTTAAAGGCCAGAATCTTCCAGAAGAGGCTGTGGGGGTAGTAGGCCGATACTTTCACAAACTGCAGCACCTCTCCCATCATCAACAGCATCACCAGGCCGCGATAGGCGTCCACCGCCATGTTGCGCGGCGCGGAGACCTCCCTGGCGGCTGGCCGGGCCGCGGATGCATTCGCTTCCGTGACAGTTACCGCTTCGGCTGGGGTTTGCAGGATCTGTGACATCGTAGACTCCGTCTTGAAAGCATTGATGGATGCACGCCTGGTCGGCGCCTGAGCCCGACGTCGCGCTTGCCGGGCAAGGGCCTTTCCGAGGAAGGAAGTGAATCGCCTGGAGCAATGATTCGAATCGACATCGGACCGCACTGTCGATTTGCCATCCAATCCTATCGTTTAATTTCGTTTTGTCAACTGCAACAGAAAGTGCATTTTGCCCAGGGGTGAATCCGCCGCGTGCGGAATCGACGGCGCAGCCGCAGCGCGAGCACGCTTTCTCAGATCTTTCGGGCCCGATTTCTTTTCTCAAATTACTTTTCTCAACGTCATTCCCGGGTCCGCTCTATCACCGCCTCCAAGGATTTTGTGCGCAATCGAGAGGCCGCGCGGACCGGATCTTCAGCGCCCACAATCTGGCGGGAATCGCGAGCCGCGCCGATGCGATGATCGGGTTGCGGATTCACGAATGGGTCTGCCCTTGCCGACAGCGGCGCCCCGGGCCTGCGGGCGGCGCAGACATTTCATAGAGTCCACTCTCGAAAATATCCATTGACATTGAGAACTTTCCGGAAAGGGCCGGGCGATCCCGGATCCGGTCTGTCCGGGCGGCATGGCCGCCGCTCCTGAGTCCTGCCTTGCCGGCCTTGGCGGGCGACGGAAGATCTCGCCGCGAAGGGCTGGCCGCTGGATACCCTGAAGATCCTGCCTATGGATCTCGCCGCCGCCCGGGATGGGCCGATCTTCCCTCTCGGATTTCCCCCCTCCCACCCGGTGGAGCCTGCCCGCCTACCGGCCCGGACCGCCAAGCCGTCGAGACCCCGGCGGACCGGTCCTCCATCGGCTGGGGCAGATGCTTTTTCGCTCCCCGCGGACCTGCGATTGCTTTCTTTCATCCGTGGACAAATTTTGCTTGACTTCTCATTGGCGGCCATTGAATACTCCTTTCTCAAGAAACACCACTAAACGCCAGTTTTCGTAAGGCAACGCAAAGTCGCCTGGCGCCGATTCGCCAGGAAAAGCAATTGCGTGGCGGAATACACGGCTGCTCGTCATTGAGGGGGCGCACATGATCAAGAAGCTGCTCTTCGGCTGCATTGTTCTTTCCATCTCGTTCAAACCCTTATCCTTGCTGGCGCAGAAGGACGCCGCGTCCCTGGAAGGACGCGTGGTGGACTCCAGCGGGGCCGTGGTGCCGAATGCCTCGGTGACCGCCACCAACGTCGACACGGCGTTTGCCTTGCACACCCAAAGCGACTCGCGCGGGGAGTGGGCCATCAGCCCCGTGCGCATCGGCACCTACCGGGTCCAGATCTCCGCTCCCGGCTTTAAGGAAGTGGTCGTGGGTCCCATGACCCTCGATGTGCAGCAGATTCAACGAGTGGACGCCACGTTGCAGCCCGGCGCGGTGAATCAAAGCGTCGAGGTGACCGGCTCCTCTACTCTGATTCAGACGGATACATCGGAACTGGGCCAGGTGGTGGACAGCAAGACCATGGTCGCCATCCCTCTGAACGGCCGCAATCCAACCCAACTGGCCCAGCTTACGGTGGGGGTAACGGTGAGCGAGCCGGGATCCCGCGACGCTCCCAACTTCGGCTTCAGCGCAAGCGGTTCGAGATCGCTGGACAATAACTTTCTGCTGGACGGCATCGACAACAACTCCAATCTTCCGGACTTGTTGAATGAAGCCAACTACGTGGTGATGCCTCCACCGGACGCGCTACAAGAGTTCAAGATCGAAACCGGCAATTACGATGCCCAGTTCGGAAGAGCCACGGGGGCGATCGTCAACGCCACCACCAAGAGCGGCTCCAACCAGTTTCATGGCGTGCTGTACGAATTTTTCCGAAATCAGAATCTGGACGCCATCAACTACTTCAATACCCAGGTGCAGCCGTACCAGCAAAACCAGTTTGGAGGCACGCTGGGAGGAAGAATCATCCGCGACAAACTCTTCTTCTTCGTCGATTACGAAGGCATTCGG
>JAJYZK010000054.1:10238-11801 GCA_021799945.1 Acidobacteriota bacterium | reverse complement strand
ATTCCAAAGAAACCGCCATGCCGCCGGCGCTGTCGACGGAGTGCGCGCTCACAGGCTCTCCCTCTTGGGCCGGCGGAGATTGATGAATCGATTGGCCCATTGCAGTTCGAAGGGAAAGCGATAAACGCGCAATGCATAGCGCCAGGAGCTGAGAGCCTTGAGCAGCGCGCGGCTCCAGCGCGAGGCGCGAATGTCCTGCACCGTGGGCCAGCGCGAGCCAATGACGATTTCAAAGTTGTCGATCAGGGATTTTGTCCGGCGCCTGAGCCATGGCGCCTGGGTGTCGATGCCCAGGGTAAAGTCCATCCATCGCTTGGTCGCCCATTGCTCGGGCGAGTCGGGAAAGGAGACGCGGCCGTCGATTTCGCCATACATGGCCCCCCGCTGGGGTATGGGGATGTAATGGTGCAGGATGATTTCAGAGGCGGGATTGATCCGTTTGAGTTTGCGAATGAAGGCGAGGGTTTCGCGGGTGTCCTGCTCGGGATCGCGCGGGTTGCCGAGGACAAAGGAGAATTCCGGAATGATGCCGAACTGGCGCGTGCGGTGCGCAATCTGGATGGTTTGATCGGTGGTGATGCCTTTCTGCATCTCCTCCAGCACGCGGTTCGAGCCGGACTCGGCGCCGAAGAAGATCATGGCGCAGCCGGCCCGCTGAAGGGCTTCAAACGTGGCGTCGGAGAATCGGGACATCACGTCCACGCGCGCCTCGCACCACCAGCGGAAGCGGAGGGGGCGCATGCGGTCCGCCAGTTCGCGGGCGTGGTCTTCGCGCAGAAAGAAGTTCATGTCGTAGAACTGGACGGAATCCGCGCCATAGACGGCCGCCAGATGGCCGAGAATGGCCGCCGTGCGTTCCGGCGACTCCATGCGCTCCCGCGACCCGTAGGCCGCGTGGATGCCGCAAAAACTGCATTGGAAGGGACAGCCGATGCTGGCATGGTGCGCCGCCGTGCGCTTGCCGAAGAAGGACGGCCGCAGGTATTTGTCCACGGGCACGCGATGGAATGGCGGCCAGGGAAAATCGTCGGGGCCCTTCATCGGGCGCTCGGGATTGCTGCGATGCAGGCCGAAGGCGTCTTTGTAGGAGAGGCCGAGGATCGAATCCAGGCTGCGTTTGCCGCGCAGGGCTTGGAGGAGTTCGAGAAGGGTGTCTTCTCCCTGTCCCCGGACGGCAAAGTCCACATACTTCGCGTTCAGCGCGCAGTCGGGGTAAAGGGAGGGAAAATAGCCGCCCCAGGCGATCCGCAGATGGGGACGAAGACGGCGCAGTTCGCGGCAGGCATCGATGGCGCTGGCCATCTGCGGACCGGGCATGACGGTGACTCCGAGCAGCTCCACATCATGCCGGTCGATGAGTTGCAGGATGTGGGTGGCCGGATCCGGCTCCAGATTGCCATCGACAATCTCCCATTCCTCCCGTCCCTCCAGCACGGCGGCGAGGGCCAGCACGGAGAGCGGAAGACGGCGGTTGCGAGGCCTGGTGGCGCGGGGATTGAACAGAACGATCATCGGTCGACCTTCGCTTCGTAGATTCGAAATCGGGAGGGCTCCCGTTTGCCT
>JAJYZK010000054.1:0-10228 GCA_021799945.1 Acidobacteriota bacterium | reverse complement strand
AGCTTCGCCCACAGGGGACGGAGGCTCCAACGAAGTCCGTAATAGGGCGAATGGATTCGCCAGCGTATGCCGAAGCGGTCTTCGGTCTCCCGCAATCGGCGATCGGTGAGGTATTCGAGGCTGGCGAGGGCGTCGGAAGGGCGGCCATAGCGGGCGGCAAAGGCGGCTCTTCGCTCCTCGACCATCCGGCGGCCGCTCTCGTCCCGGCGGTACCAGGGAGTATCCGCAATCAGGATGGCGGCAGCCGGGCGCGCGCAGCGCAGCGCTTCGGCCAGCGTTTTTTGGGGATTCTCGGAATAGTGAAAGGAGGCGTTGAAGATGACCAGGTCGAACTGTCCGTCCGCGAAGGGAAGAGTGTCGAGCTCCGCCTGAAAGCGCGGGAACAGGGCGGGGAGGGCGGTTCGATAGTGGATGGCGGCGCCGAGTCCGTCCCGGTCGTCGATGCGGAGATCGACGGCGGCAAGAGCATGCCCTTGACGAGCGAGGCGATAGCTCATCCAGCCATTGCCCGCTCCCAGATCGAGGATCCGTAGCCTTCGGTGAAGGCGGGCGGCGATGGGCGGCAAAAGCCGACGCTCGATATAGCGGAAGGTTCGGGCGCGGATGGCCCATTGGGCGGAGTTGCGGCCGGAGTCGTCGTGGAAGGGAAGGCCGAGATAATGTTGCGGGTCGTCGCTCCCGCGGCCCTCCGCGGCGCGGATGAATTCGTAGTCCCGCAGGAATTGTGCGAAGTAGGTCTGGCGCTCGGGAAGAAGGGTTCTCCAGATTCCGCGCTCGCGCCGCAGGTGGAAGCGGCAGCCGGGACAGACGAGGAGGGTGGAATCGGAGGAAGACGCTTCGCCGAGAGAGCCGATCCCCCTTCCGCATTGCGGGCAGCGCAGCGCAAGATCGAGGCCTTCGACGCCGGGAACGGCGGATGGATGAGGGAGAGCGACGTGGACGGTCATGGCCGGGCCGGCTCCAAGCGAAGCAGCACGTGATCGCCCAGGACTCGAAATCCAGGCCAGTGGCGGACGATGCGGTCCAGGCGGAGCAGAGAGCGAAGAACCTTGGGATGGCGGCGAGCCCAGGGCTCCAGGTACGAGGGTGGGACAGCCACCCCGACGCCGGTGATGGAGCGCAACGCAAACGCGGGCGAAAACAGGCGGCGAAGGCGGCGAACCGTGGGGTAGCGGACGGTGAGCGCCACCTCGCCGAAGGCCACGGTGGAGCGGCCGGGAAAGCGGCGAAAGGCCTTGCGGAGCTGCCCCTGGGAAAGGAACCAGAGTATCTCCCACAGACAGACCCGGGTGAAAACGCAGAGAAGAATGGGGGCTCCGGGTCTGACGCAGAGCGATAGCTGGCGGGCGACCGGGGCCAGATCGGTCACGCAATTCAATCCAGCGAAGTTGGAGAGGACGCCGTCGAACATGAAGGGCGCCCGCAGTTCGGCAAGATTCTCCGTGGCCAGAACGCGGAACTCGATCGCGGCTTGGGGAGCTTCAAGACGGCGGCGGCCTTCGGCCTCCCGGATCATCCCCGCCGAGGCATCGCAGGCGGTGACCGCGATTCCGAGGCGGGAAAGAAAGAGCGCATCCTCGCCCGTGCCGCAATTGAGTTCAAGGACATGATCTCCCAGGGCGAAGACCGCCGCGGCGAGGCTCCGGACGGCCTCGCGCTGGGCGCGGCCGATTACGGAATGGGTGAAGAGACGGTCGTAGCGCTCGGCCATGCCGTCGAATGCGGCCGCGGCGGGATGAGGCGGGCCGCCGGCGCCGACGGCTCCCATGGCTCCGCCGGTCATACTTGGGCCTCGCGGCGCGAGGCGAGCAGCGCCTCGCGCGATGCGCGGACTCTGCGTTCGAGATCCGCAGCGGCGACGGAGGCCTCCGGCGCCGAGTCCCGAGCCAGGCGCGACAGGGCGACTTCATCGCGCAGAAGGCGGTCGGCGCAGGCATAGAACTGTTTCGACGGACGGCCGGCGATCTTCAGTTCGCGGTCGGAGCTTTGACCCCATGGTTGAAGCTGGACGAGGCGGCCGGCCACATCCCGGTAATAGGGCGTTCCCTTGATCGGATAGGAGACGGTGGTGAAGAAAATGTCGGGCTGGGATGTGCAGACGTGCCGGATCGTAGCCTCGACGTCTTCCAGATCTTCTCCCTCGTAGCCCCACATGAGAAACATCCCGGTTTGAATGCCCCGGGCGCGGCTCCACTGGATCGCCTGCCGCACCTGTTCCACGGTGACGCCGCGATCCATGGCGTCGAGGATTCGCTGCGAGCCGCTTTCCGAGCCGATCCAGATCCGGAAGCAGCCCAGTTCGGCGAGCAGGTCGAGCATCTCCGGGTTGAGACGGTCGGCGCGGGAGATGCATTCGAAGGGGGGATGCAGGCCGCGGCGCTTCATCTCCGCGGCATACTCCCGCAGCCAGCCGTGGTGAATGGTGAAGACGTCGTCGGCCGCCCAGAGCATCTCCGGCTGGTATTCGCGCAGCAGCCACTCCACTTCCTCGACGACCGCCAGGGGACTGCGCCGGCGGTGGGTCTGCCCGTAGACCTGGTGGCTGCACCAGCGGCATTTGTAGGGACATCCGCGGGCGGTGATGAAGTTGACGGAGCCCTGGCCGTGAGCCTCGCGCCAGGTGCGGACATAGCGGCCGAGGTCGATCGCATCGCGGGCCGGCCAAGGCTGACGGTCGAGATCGGCGAGCTGCGCGCGGGGAGCGGTCCGCAGCATATTTCCGTCGGAATCCCGATAGGCGATGCCGGAGATTTTTGCGAAGGTTTCGGAGCGCCCGCCGCGGATCGCCTGCATCAGCTCCTCCATGGTCAATTCGCCTTCGCCGACGACCACGAAGTCCGCGCCGGATTGCAGGTATTCGAGGGCGTAGGCTCCCGGCTCCGGACCGCCGACGATGGTTTTCCAGCCGGCTTCGCGGGCGACGCGCAGAATCTCGACGACGTTTGTGCGGGTCATCAGATTCGCGTAGACGCCGAGGACGGAGGGCGCGCCGGTCCGCAGGCGCTGGAAGAGCAGCTCGCGGCTGGAAAACGTGGCGTCGAAGACTTCCACCTCCAGGCCGCGGGCCCGCAAATGAGAGCAGAGGTAGAGAATGCCCAGCGGAGCATAGGGCTTCATAATCTGAAGCTCCTTGGGATCCTCATACAGGAAGTAGCCGTGGGTGAGGAGCAGATCCGGCATCTACGCCTCCCGTCCGGTGGCGGAGAGACGCTGCAGGGGGATGAACTGCGAAGCGCTTTCGGAGTTGGAGCGGGCCGGAGGGGCGGTGGGCTCGGGATTGCGGCTCACGGGCTCGAGCGCGATCACCTTTCGCCAAAGAGCGCGCAAGGCATCCGCATCGTCCTTCGCCGCAGTGGATGCCTGCCAGGAATTCACCTCGGCGTGCAGCGCATCCCGCAGCGCGCGATAGAAATGATCGTTGTATGCGGTCTGGAACATGGTGCAGAGGTCGTCGCTGTCCACCCAGTTTCGTTTGGCTCCAAGCTGGGTTTTGACCCGTTCGTAGAACAGGGTTCCGGGGAGCGGGTAGGAGATGGAGACGCCGATATCGTGCGGGCGGGTGGAGCGGACGAAATCGATGGTCTGCTGGATTTCCTTCCAGGTTTCACCGGGATAGCCGAATTGGAGGAAGTAGCAGGCCCGGATGCCGGCGGCGCCGAGGCGCTCCCGCGCGGCGACGATCCGGGACAGGCTCAGCCCCTTGTCCATGGCGTCGAGCACCTTCTGCGAGCCGGATTCCACCCCCATCCACACCTCGGCGCATCCGGCCCGCCGGAGGGCGGCGACCGTCTCCGCGGTCATCAGGTCGGCGCGGGACTGGATCTTGAAGGGAACAATGCAGGCCTGCTGTTCCAGGCGCAGCGCGAACTGCTGGGCCCAGCGATGGTTCAAGGCGAAGACATCGTCGCTGAACCAGAGATGCTGCGCCCCATAGCGATTTCTCAGCTCGCATACCTCCGCGGCGACGGCTTCGGCGGGACGCACGCGGAACTTGTCGCCGGAGATGGGCTTGGCGCACCAATTGCAGCGGTAGGGGCAGCCGCGGCTGGCGACAACGTTGGAGGAGTAATAGCCGTGCGCCGCGATCCAGGCCCGGCGGTAGGGTTCGAGATCGATCAATTCGCGAGCCGGTCCCGGAAGGTCGATCCAGGAAGGGTTTTCGGGGGCGCGGCGGGCGAACGGCGGAATCCGCCCGGCGGCGTCCAATCCGACCAATCCGGCGATGCCCTCCGGATCCTTCGATTGGAGCAGGGCGGAACAAAGATCGGAGAGCGCCTGCTCGGCCTCACCCAGCAGAACGAAGTTCACTCCGTTGCCGAGATACTCTTCGGCGTGATCGGCCGCATCCGAGCCGTGGGCGATGACGATGGCTCCCGCCGACCGCGCCAGATCGGCAATCCGCCAGGCGACTTCGCGCATGCGGGTCAGGCACATCTTGGACAGGAAATTGAAATCGTCCTCATAGATGGCGACGATCCGGGGACGGCTCCGGCGCAGCGCCTCGGGAATTCCCGCGGCGGGATCCTGCAGCATGGTGTCAAAAACGGCGACGGAAAGGCCCTGGGAACGAAGCGCGGAGGCGGCGTACAGAGTGCCCAAGGGAGGATACGGCTGCATCTTCCGCACCTGCTTGGGGTCGTAGGGCAGATGGTAGGAATGCGTTAGCAGGATATCCGCCACTGGTCGCCTCCGGGCATGATGATTTTCAGCACGCTTCCGAGCACGCATTCGCGGCGGCCTTCGGCAACTCCCCGCCGGTGACCAGCGAGCGGCGCTCGACAGGCCGTTCGGAGAGGCGCGTCAGCCATAACTCCCAGGGGAAGAAGTAGCGGCTGAAGCGCAGCCGCCAGCGAATCGGCCATCGGACCGTCCAATGAACCGCGCGCCGCAGCCAGGAATGCTTCCGCGTCCGGGAATGGAGGCGCGCGGGGCGGCACAACTGGCTATGCAGCAGGAAGTACTCCAGCATGCGCCGCAGGCGCGCGAGTTCTCCACCCTGCAGCCAAGGCAGGGTATTCGCTCCCAAGGGCAGGTTCATCCATTCGCGCAGCGACTGCGGCTCACGCACCCCGAGGGCGCGCAGTTGCGGCCAGATGGGAATGCCGGGATACGGAGTAAAGATGTTGGGCGAAAAGCTGACGCTGCGGAAGCGGGCGGCAATGTCGCTCATGGTGCGAAGGGTCTCGGCCCGGTCGGCTTCCGTTTCTCCCGGATAGCCGAAGATGAGATTGAAGGTGATCCGGATGCCGGCCAGGTCTCCCCGGCGCGCTGTTTCATACATCTCGTTGACGCGCTGGTGTCGTTTATTCATCAGCTTGAGTACGGAGGCGGAGGTCGATTCCGTGCCGAAGCCCATGTGCGATACGCCGCTTTCCGCCAGCAGGCGGACATCCTCCAGGCTCATGCGGCAGAGAAAATCGGTGGAGGCCTGGAAGGTCCAGCGGAACTTGACTCCGGAGTCGCGGATGCCACGGGCGATGGCCAGCGCGCGCGGCAGATCGACGGGGAAGTTGGAGTCGAGCAGGGCGACCTCGTCGATTCCGTAGCGGAGGACGAGGCCGGTCATCTCCTGGACGACGCGTTCGGCCGGAAGGGCGTTGAAGCGTCGCTTGTACACCACCATGTCGGTGCAGTAGTTGCAGGCGTAGGGGCAGCCGACGCTGGTGGCGTAGGCGAGGATGCGGGCTCCGCCGGCTCTTTCGTAGGCGTCGAAGTCGGTGAGGTCGAAGGCCGGTGGAGGCAGCAGGTCGAGCGGCAAGACGCGGCGCTCCAGATTCTGCGTTGGGACGCCGTGGTTTTTCCAGGAGATTCCGGCGATCATGTCCAGAGGTTTGGAGTCGGCCAGAGCCTCCGCCACTTCGAGCAGAGTCATTTCCCCCTGGCCCCGGACCACAATGTCTACAAATGGCTCGCGGAGCGTTTGATCGGGCAGCAAGGTTGGGTGCCAGCCGCCGAAGACGACGGGCAATTCGGGACGCTGGAGCTTGGCCGCCATGGCCACTTCGATGGCGCCGCGAATCATGGGACCGGTGAGCACGGAGACGCCAAGACAGAGCGCATCCCGGATTTCCCGCTGGATGCGGGCGCGGTAGTCGGGAGCAATGGCCGCGTCGACGACGACCACTTCGAAACCGGCCTGCCGAAGCGGAGAGGCGAGCGACAGCAGGCACAACGGAGCGCCCAGCGGCGGACCGTCGTACGGCGGATAGAAAAGGACGACTTTGCCTCGCTTCAACACGCGGGCTCCAGCGCATTGGGCTCCAGCCTCCGGGCGTCCACCACGGGTTTGTAGCCGGGCGTTCGCTCCTTCAATTTGTCATTCAGCCACAGTTCGGCGGGGAAGGAGTAGAAGCCGGTATCGAGACGCCAGCGCGCGGGAAGGGAGATGCATTTCTGGGCCAGCCGGGTGAAGCGCGTGCGGCGGTCGGCGGCGATGGGCGCGCGGTCGAAGGCAATGCGGAGGTATTCGCGCATCACCTGCAACTGCTGGTGTTCCCGGCCGTTGAGCCATGGCAGCTTGGTATAGCGTGGGAAGAAATCGGCCCAGCCTTCAAAGGTGTTCGGGGTCTCGATGCCGTATTCGGCAACCTTGTCCATGACCGGGGAGCCGGGATATGGGGTGAAAATGCTGGTCCAGAACTCAGCGCCGCGGAAGCGCCGGCAGACGTCCAGGATGAAGCGGATGGTTTCCCTTCGCTCCCGGGGCCCCTCGCCGGGGAAGGCGAAGATGATATTGAAGGATGGCTGGACGCCGGCCTCCACGCAACGGGCCGCGCTTTCATAGATGGTTTGAAAATTCTGGAAATTCTTGTTCATCGCCTTCAAGACTTTCGGCGATCCGGACTCCGCGCCCTGGCATATCTGGCGCAGACCGCTGCGGCGCAGCAGCTTCAGGTCCTCAAGTGAAAGGCGGGCGGTGAGGTTGGTGGTGGCCTGAATGCTCCACTGGAATTCGGCTCCGGCGCGAACCAGCCCCTCGGAGATGGCTCGCGCCCGGTCAAGATCGACCAGGAAGTTGTCGTCGACAATCCAGAGCATTTCCAGGCGGTAGCGGCGCGTGAGGTCGACCGTTTCCTCCACAAATTGTTCGGCGGGCAGCGCGTTCCACTTGCGCCCATAGACGCCGGCGTTGGTGCAATAGGCGCAGTTATACGGGCAGGCGAAACTGGAGGTATACATGGCCCAGCGCCGTCCGCATTCGCGTTCATAGGCGTCGAAGTCCGCAAGATGGTAGGCCTTGGGGGGCATATCCACGATGGGTTTGAGCGGACGCTCCGGGGGGAAAACCAGCTTGCCGCCGCGCTTGAAACCGATGCCGGCGACCAGATCGGGGGCCGAGCCGTTTTCAATATGGGCAACCAGCTCGAGCAGGGATTCCTCACCCTGCCCGCGAACCACGTAGTCGATATAGGGCGCCTCAAGCGTCTGTTTGGGCAAAAGCGACGGATGCCAACCGCCCAGGATGATAGGAAAATCCGGCCGCCATGCCTTGATGGCCCGGGCAATGTCGACCGTCTCCCGGATCATCGGACCGGTGACCAGAGAAATTCCCAGGCACAGGGCGTCTCGCGCCTCCTCCAACACTCGGCTTTTGTAGTTTGGAGTGATGGTGGAATCGATCAGGCAGACCCGATAGCCGGCGCGGAGCAAAGGGGTGGCGACCGCTAAAATGCCGAGCGGGGCGGTAGCTTCAGAGCTTGCAAAAGAGGGGAAAAAGAACACGATCTTTTTGGATCTGGACAATGTTACCTCCCCAAAATCGAGGTATACAGCAAGTTATGCGCTTCCTCCGCCGGTTTCGCCCGAAAAGCGATTTCGATACAAGATCGTTTTGATATGGCCGAATTCGGGACGTATTTTCGTTTGCGCGCACGGCGATGGGTGTAACTTGGTGTTGTCCGGCGCATCTGTCGCAGGACCGAACGCAGGAGGGGTGCGCCCAGGGCGGAGTTATCGACCGTCCAGCGGAGAGTAGTCGGAAATTCCTTGCAGGCCGGTGAGTTAGATTCGCGAAAGGCCAAGGTTAGCGAGGGTGTAGGGCGGTAGATTTCTTCCGGTGCGCGGGGGCATCTTCAACCCGGGCATGGAGTGCGCGTCCAGCGTAACGTGCATTCGGAGTTATCGTTCGACTCGGGAGTAATCCAACGTGGTCCGCAGCCGCGATCGCGGCATTCGGAGTTAGGAAACAAGTAAATGGAGCGCGCGCCGGGCGCTTGGCCAACCGGCCTGAGTTGGCCGCGAGCAAGGGCGAAACTCCGCCCCGCAGTCGTGTGCGAATCAAAAATTCGTTGCCAAGCAATCGTAGATCCTTCGAGTCCGTTTGGCCCAGAATCGGGCCGAACTTCGCTCAGGATGACCGTGTATTTGTTATGCGAACTGCCGACTCAGATTGAATTGCGTGTTGAGGCTCCGTGCCGAGTTTTCAGATCGATAACATCGCGCTGCGATACCGGAGCAGGCTTGCGTTCGCGGGCTCTCTCTGCGAGCTCAGCACGAACTCCGCGGCATTGGCGGCCACGCTCCAGGCCACGTGGAGCGCGGCCGAGGATGCCGATGGCGAGACCGAAGCCGACGCCTTCACAATGCGGGCGCTGGTCATCGAGCCTCGCTCCGAGCGGCAATCCGATTCCCAAGCCGGAGTGGGCCGGCCCCACTTTCGCGGGCTGCAACATATCGTGATCGCCTCGTTCGGCGGATCCAATGTCTTCATTTTCGATCAACTTCGGCGGACCGTGAGCGCGGCCGTCTCCGAGGCGATCGTGAGAGACACTCCGTTGTGGCGTGAAACGATGCTGCCGATCACGGTGGGGGTGCTGGGCGCGGCCATTGCTCTGACGCCGATCCATTGCGCCTGCCTGGGATGGAATGGCGGCGGGTTGCTGGTCGCCGGCGCCTCCGGCGCCGGCAAGTCCACCCTGGCGGTCGCCCTGGCGCAATGCGGATTGGACTATATCGCCGACGACTGGACCTATGTTTCTCTGAGGATGGGGAAGCTGGCCGCGCACGGCGCCTCCGCGCCGGTGAAGCTGCTGCCGGATGCGGTCCGGCATTACCCAATCCTTTGCGGCCGCACTCCGCGGAGATCCATGAACGGCGAGCTGGCGTATGAGGTGGACGCGGCGGATACCTTTGGAGCGCGGGTGGTTCCCGCCTGCGAGCCGCGCTGGCTGGTGTTTTTGGAACGGAGGGCCGCGCCGGGAAGCGAATTCAGCCCCATGCCGGAGGGCCGGGCGCGAGCCTATCTCGAAGCGAATGTGGAGAGGCTGCCGGCGGAGTTGCATCAGGCCGCGGAGCGCCGGGCCAGGACGCTTGCGCGAATTGCCGGCCTGCCGTGCTGGCGATTTCGATATGGCGGCTCTCCGCAGTTCGCCGCAGGGCGGCTGCTGGAAATGCTGGACAGGATTGACGGCAAGACAGGGAGGGTTCGGGCATGAGCTGCGATACGGCCGCGGCGCCCGATCTGCTGCAGCGCTTTGCGCCCACGCCGCATGTCTTCATCGTTCGCCGCGGCGACGGTCGCGCGGGAAGGGAAGCCGGCTACGAAACCCGCATCGAGAGCAACGACCGGAAGATCGCGCTGGCCCTTCGCAGGCTCTGCGGGCAGCCGACGGGCGGAGGCGGGGGAACCGTCGCGCTGTGGAAAATCCTCCGCGACCGGCGGGCTCCCCGGGGCGGCGGGGAATCGACCATCCTTGCCGACGGCCCGCTGCGGACGCTCCTGCTGGGCGCCGGCACGATGCTTACATTTGACCGGGAACGCCACGAGGTTCTTGGTTTTCTCGCCTCTGGAGTGACCCCGCAGGAACTGGTAAACACGCTCCTGCCGCTTTTGCTGGCGACGGACGTGGCGAATCAGAAATTTGCTCAAGAATAACTACAGATCCTTCGACTCCGTTTGGCCCAAGAGCCGGCCAAACTCCGCTCAGGATGACAGTTCCGATGACAGTTCAGGTGACAGTTCCTTTGTTCTGCGAACTTCTGATGGGGCTCCGCGGGCTTCGCGCCGAGAGGGCGCGGCGCAGAGCTATTCCCGAGGCCGCGACTAACAATCCCAATTAAAAATCGCAGCGAATCCCAGCTAAGACGAAGACCCCACGATGGGCGACCGGGGCGCGCGTCGTGGCAGGCAAGACCGCGCGCCAGGCGCCTGCGGGCGGGGCGGCCTGCTGCAACCTCGATGGAGCTTCCAGTATGATGCGGCGAGCGGAGATGGAAAAGGCCGGCCGGT
>JAJYZK010000053.1 GCA_021799945.1 Acidobacteriota bacterium | reverse complement strand
AGTCGCTCTTCATGCCACGGGACCGGCAGGAACCCCGGCAGGAACAGAGCGAGAGCATCGATCTACGGGTCCGGACGGTGGACGGCGCTCCCGCTCCGGGAGGGCTGCGGGCCACTCTGTACGGCCCGGCCGATCGGCCCTTTCCCGATCTGCATTGCGGGGACATGGTGCTCGGTTCCTTCACCCTGCGCTTGCCCGAGCGCTACCGCGATCCCGGGGCTTGGGATTCGCGCGCATGGCTCCTGGAACAGGGAATCGGGGCCATCGGTTCGGGCAAAATCTCCGACTTCGCCATTGCCTCCTCTCCCGGCCGTTCCGGATTCGCCTGCTGGTTGCGCTCCCTGCAGGAGAAGGGAAGCCGGCGGCTGAACGACTTCAGCCAGTCCGGCCCGGAGCGCGCTCTGCCCTCCATGCTTCGCCTGGATCGCGAGGACACGGCCATGCTGAGCGCCATGGCGCTCGGCGACCGCAGCTATCTGGAGCGGAGAGCCCGCGCCGGTTTTGAGAGAACCGGCTCCTTTCATCTCCTGGTGGTCTCCGGAATGCATCTGGCCATCTTCGCCGGGTGTGCCTTCGGGCTCGCCGCGCTGCTCCGGCTGCCGCGCCTCTGGTCCACCTTGATCACCATCCTCTGCTCCTTCGCCTATGCGCAGCTCACGGGCTTCGGGGCTCCGGTGCAGCGCTCCTTCTGGATGGTCACCCTCTATCTGCTGGCCCGGCTGCTCTTTCGCCAGCGCAACGGCCTGAACGCCGTGGGCTTCGCGGCCCTCTGCCTGCTGGCTCTCGATCCCCGCTCCCTCCTGGGCGCCAGCTTTCAGATGACGCTTCTCTCCGTGCTGGTGGTGGCGGGCATCGCCGTCCCCATCGCCGAACGCACCCTGGCGCCCTACCTGCAGGCGGCCCGCACGGTGGATCTGATCGCGCTGGATCCTTCGCTGCCGCCCCGCCTCGCGCAGTTCCGGGTCGCGCTGCGGCTGGCCTCCGACCACCTGCGGCCGCTGCTGGGCCGCCGCGCGGCTCGCTGGCTGCCGCCCGCGCTCGTGCGGCTGGCGCTGCGCGGGGCGGAGCTGCTCGGCGTTTCCGCGCTGATTGAGCTGGCGATGTCCCTGCCCATGGCCGTCTATTTCCATCGGGTCACGGTCATGGCCTTGCCGGTGAATGTCCTGATCGTTCCCCTGCTGGGTCTGGCTCTGCCCTGCGCACTGGCGACCGTTGTGGCGATCCTGATCGCTCCCGCCCTGGCCGCCCTTCCCGCCGCCGCCACGGCCCTCCTGCTGCACGCGATTGCGGGCATCGTGCGGCTGTTCGGCAGCCTGCCCGGCGCAGACCTACGCATCCCCGCGCCGCCGCCGGGCGCCGTCGCCGCCGGCGTTCTTCTCCTGGGCTTCGCGGTCTGGGCGGCGCGCAACGGCCGCCGGCCCTCGCTGCTTGCGCTGGCCGCGCTGGCCGGCTGCGCGGTCTGCGCCGTCTATCCGTATCCGGCCGTTTTCCGCCCAGGGGTGCTGGAGATCGCCGCGCTCGATGTAGGTCAGGGCGACTCGCTGCTGCTCACCTCGCCGCAAGGCAGGACGCTGCTGATCGATGCGGGCGGCCCGATCGGCGCCGGCGAGAACTTCAGCTCGAATTTCGATATCGGCGAGGATGTCGTCTCCCCGGCGCTCTGGTCCCGCCGCATCCGGCGGCTGGACGCGGTGGCCTTGACCCACGCCCACAGCGATCACATGGGCGGCATGCCCGCGGTGCTCGAAAACTTCCGCCCGGCCGAGCTGTGGGTGGGCAAAAATCCAGACATACCGGCCTATCGCGCTCTGCTCCGGCAGGCCGCCGGCCTGGGCATTCGGGTCCGCAGCTTCGCCGCGGGAGACGCCTTCGATTTCGCCGGCGCGCGCATCGAAGTTCTCGCCCCGGCCCGGGATTACCGCCCCGGCGCCGCAGCCTCCAACGACGATTCTCTGGTGCTTCGGGTGGCCTACGGGAGCACCTCCGCGCTTCTGGAGGGCGATGCCGAAGCGCCCAGCGAACGGCGCATGCTCGGGGAAGATCTCCGCTCGAACCTGCTCAAAGTGGGCCACCACGGCAGCACAACCTCGACCACGGCGCCCTTTCTGGCCCAAGTCGATCCCCGGTTCGCGGTCATCTCCGCCGGCCTGCGCAATCCCTTCGGCCACCCCCGAATCCAGGTGCTCGACCGCCTGCAGCAGGATCGCGTGCTCACCTATCGAACGGATCTGCTGGGGGCAACCACGTTCGAGCTTGACGGCCGCTCCGTCACCGCGCAGACGGCGGGACCCTGACGGGCGTCTCGTTTCGCGCCCGTTTCCCCGCCGCTCCGTTTTCCTCGCCGCTCGATCCCAACGGCAAAAGGGCCGCGATGGCCGTGCGCCCGGCAGGGAGCGGGGCTTGCGGCGGCGGCAAGTTCGGTTTGCGCTTGACGCCGGCGCATTCGCCCGTCTACGCTATTTCGAACACAATGACCGAATTCGGCAATAAAGTTCGGATTAGAAAAAGAGCCAACGAGACGCGGAAGAAGCTCAAGTCCAAGTCCCAGACCAAGCCCACGGGAGCGTATCGCCTGCACCGCGAGCGGCAGCGCCGCCGCATACTCGACGCCGCCGGCCGGCTGTTTGACGAGCGGGGAATCGATCGCGCCACCGCCGCCGAAATCGCCTCCGCCAGCGGCGTGCGGGCGTCCACTTTGTATGAATATTTTGCGAACAAGGACGATATCGTCTGGGCGATTCTCCGCGAGATGCTCGAGGAAGGCGCGGAGCAGGCGAAGACAAGCGTGGAAGGAGCGAAGAACGGGCTTGCCCGGATCGCCGCGCTGCTGGAGCACCTCGCCGATGTGCTGGCCAAGCATCCGGAGAAGGTCCGCTTCATGGCGCAGTTCGACGCCATGTACGCCAGGGATTGGCCCGCCGAACGCCTTCTGACTCTGGAGCGGCAAATCTACGACCGGAGTCTCAACATCCTCCGAACGATGATCCGCGACGGCATCGCGGACGGCTCTCTCCGCTCCGACTTGGACCCGGACGTGACGCTCCATGCGGTGATCAATGCCGTCCTTGCCGCCCAACGGCGCCTTGCCTCCCTGGGAACGAAGGTCGAGTTGGAATATGGACAGCCGATCGATCGGTTATTCCGGGAAACCATCCGCATTCTTGTATTCGGCTTGCGCGCGGCCGAACCCTCCCCCGGCGCGAAAACAGATTTGCCGGCGAAAGCTCGTAAAAGCACAACCAGAAAGAGGTCCCTGTGAAACCTCGTCCGCTCGCCTTAACGGCTCTCTCCGTTGCGCTGCTCTTGCTGACGTCTTGCTCCACGAAGGCGGTTGAGTCCGGCCCGCCCCGGCTGGTGTTGGCGGAGGATGCAGGCTGGAAGTTCCTGCTGGGCGACCCCCGCGACGCAGAGGCGCTCGCCTTTCCGGATAGCGCCTGGCGCACGGTGGACCTGCCGCACGACTGGAGCATCGAAGGCCGGCCGGAGAAGGACAACCCCAGCGGCCCGGGCGAGGGCTACTTTCCGGCTGGCGTGGGCTGGTATCGCAAGACCTTCCGCACGCCTGCCGGCTGGCGGGGCAAGCGGGTGAGCGTCGAGTTCGACGGGGTATACAGGGATTCCACCGTGTACCTGAATGGGCAAAAGCTGGGAGTCCATCCCAACGGATACACGAGCTTCGCCTTCGATCTCACGCCGGCGTTGGATTTCGACGGCGCAAATGTTCTCGCCGTGCGGGTGGATAACTCCGAACAGCCCAATAGCCGCTGGTACAGCGGGTCGGGAATTTACCGGCATGTTCGGTTCGTCGTCACGGACCCCACGCACGTGGCGCATTGGGGAGTCTTCGTCACCACCCCCGAGGTCTCAGACAGATCGGCAATCGTTTCCATCCAGACGAAGGTGGCGAACGACTCCAGCGAATCGACGGACGTAACCGTGCAGACGACTCTCTACGATCGGCTGGGGCGTGAAGCGGGAGCAATGGCGTCGGCCCTCACCATTGCGCCGGGGAAGGAGATTGAAACGGCGCAAACCATCCCCGTCTCCAACCCCGAACTCTGGTCGCCTTCTTCGCCAAACCTGTACCGCGCCGTCTCTCGGATCAGCCGGGAGGGAAAGGCGATCGATGAGGTGGCCACGTCGTTTGGGATTCGGTCCCTTGCGTGGTCCGCGGAAAAGGGGCTGCTCCTGAATGGAAGGCCGGTCAAGCTCACCGGCGGCAGCGTCCATAGCGATAACGGCCCGCTGGGGGCCGCATCCTTCGACCGGGCGGAGGAGCGCAAAGTCGAGCTGCTGAAGTCGGCGGGGATGAATGCGGTGAGAACGGCTCACAATGCGCCGTCCCCCGCCTTCCTGGACGCCTGCGACCGGATCGGCCTGCTGGTGCTGGATGAGCCATTCGACACCTGGGAGGCCCACAAGGTGAAGTTCGATTACGGCAAAGACTTCGACGAATGGTCTTCGCGGGACATCTCGGCGCTGGTGCTGCGCGATCGGAACCATCCTTCTGTGGTGATCTGGGGAATCGGCAATGAGATCCCGGAGCTGGAGGTCAAGCGGGGCGGGGAGATCGGCAAGCAGTTGGCCGATCAGGTGCGATCGCTGGACCGCACGCGCCCGCTTACCCTGGCCTTTCCCGGCACGACCACGACGCCCAACGCGCAAGCGGTCTTCTCTCAACTGGACATCACGGGCTATAACTACAACCTTCTTCCGACTTATGCGGCCGACCATAGGCAGTTGCCGAATCGGCTCATGCTCACCACGGAATCCTACCCCAGCAAAGTATTTCCCTTGTGGCAGGCGTCCCAGGAGCACGCGTATATTCTTGGCGACCTCACCTGGACGGCCATGGATTACCTGGGTGAATCCGGCATCGGCGCATGGAGCTACGGGACTCCGGCGCAGGCGCAGATGGCCTCGCAAATCATGGGGGCCATGGCCAGCACGGGCATGGTGGACAAGATGTTTCTGGGAATGGCGAATGGCGTGGACATGACGGCCGCAATATCCAAAAATGCGGCGAATCCGGCCGCGAAAGCCCTCATGGCGGTGATGTTTCATGGGTATCCCTGGCACGCGGCGGCCTGCGGGGACTTCGATCTGACCGGCTTTCGCAAGCCACAGTCCTATTATCGGGACATTGTGTGGAACGGGGGCGACCGCGTATACGCGACGGTCCGTCTCCCCGAACCGGCGGGAAAGAAGATCGTCGCGGTGGCCTGGGCGACCTATCCGACGCTGCCAACCTGGAGCTGGCCGGGGCAGGAAGGGAAAAATCTGCAGGTAGAGGTGTATTCCGGCGCCGAAAAGGTCCGTTTGTTCCTGAACGACAAACTGATAGGAGAGAAGCCAACCGGCCGCGATCAGGAGTTCCAGGCTACGTTCAACGTGCCGTATGCGCCCGGCACGTTGAAGGCCGTGGGCATCCGGGGCGGCAAGGCGGTCGCCGAGAGCGTTCTGACGACGGCGGGCAAGGCTGCGGAATTGCGCCTCACTGCCGACCGAACGGCGGTAAGAGCGGACGGCCAGGATCTTTCCTACGTGGCTGTACAGGCGGACGACGCCGAGGGCCGGCTTCAGCCTCACGCCGATGCGCAGGTGCGGTTTTCCATTACCGGACCGGGCGCGATCGCCGGCGTGGGAAACGGCGATGGCGAGGACACCGCATCGTACCAGGATCCTCAGCGGAAGCTGTTTGAAGGACGCGCGCTGCTGATCGTCAGAACTTCAACGGAGGCGGGAACGATCGTCGTCCATGCGCGAGCGGCGGGTTTGCGCGAAGACTCGGTGACCATCCGGGCAAGCAAGTGACGGCCAGGCAAAACAGCCGCAAACGGATCCGGTTTGATAGTTGAACCGGACATTGGGAGTCCTTGTTTAAGCGCCATTATTATGAGTTGTCCACGGATGAGGCGACAACTCATGGAAAAGCGGCTGAAGGCGAGCGAACCTGTTCAGTCTTGGCGCGCCTTACTTTTGCTCCGCCGCGCACAGCCGTCGCGCCAAGTCACTTCTGCGATCAAAGCCCTCCATGAAGTTCAAGGGGGCAGGGCGCCGGAATGCCCGCTCCAGGATCTCCGGCTGAAGAACGCATTCCGGGGAGCCGACGTGAAGCGGCTCATGCGGACTGAGCAGGACGACGGAGGAAAAGGCGTCGGAAATGAGCGCCAGATCGTGCATAGCGGCGAACACATGCACACCCTGCGCGTGAACCTGACGGATAAGGTGCATGAGGTCCATCTGCCGCCCGAAGTCGAGGTTCTGCGCTGGCTCGTCTAACAACAAAAGCTTTGGCTCCTGGGCCAGTCCGAGCGCGATCTTGACGCGCTGACGCTCGCCGCCGCTCAGTTCGTTGAAGATCCGATGCCGCAACGGGCCGATGCCGGTGAATTCGACGGCCCGCTCGACGGCGCTGCGGTCGCGGTCGCGGAACCCGCCGAACAGACCCAGGTAGGGAGTGCGGCTCTGCTCCACAATCTGCTGCACGGTGAACGGGAAGGGGATCTCCAGGGTTTGTGGAACCAGCGCGATCCGCTGTGCGATGTCGCGGCGTGTGCGTGAGTGAAGCGTTGCGCCCTCGTACAGAACCTGGCCCGCGGAAGGGCGGAGCAGGCCCGCGGCCAGGCGCAGCAGTGTCGTCTTCCCGCCACCATTGGGGCCGATCAGGGCTGTGCAGGCGCCGGGCTCAATGCTGAATTCCACGCCCGCGAGCACCTTCCGGCGGCCATAGCCGAACGAAACGCCCTCGAAGCGGAGAAGGGAGCTCATGCGGCGTATCCTCGCTTCGTTCGCCGCAGAAGATAGAGAAAAAACGGGCCGCCAAGAAAGGCCGTCAGGATGCCGACTGGAAGCTCCGTCGGCGCCAGGAGCGTGCGCGCCAGAGTATCGGTGAGCGCCAGAAAGGCGGCGCCGGTAAGGACCGTGATGGGAAGTAAGCGGACATGATCCGGCCCTGCAACCATGCGCGCGAAGTGCGGGACAATCAGCCCGACAAACCCGATGAGTCCGCCGAGCGAAACAGCCACGGCCGCCAGCAAAGAGCCTGTAAGGATGATGCCGATGCGGACGCGCTCCACGCGCACGCCGAGTTGCTGCGCATATTCGTCGCCAAGGGCCAGGGTGTTCAGACGGCGGGAGAGCAGGGTGGCGCCGGCCAGGGAAGCGGCGAACGGCGCAGCCGCGACGCCAAGCTGCGTCCAGCGGGGAACTTCGATCGAACCGTGCAGCCAGGAGGCAAGAATCCGCAGCCCCAGGCCGTAGTCGCGATCCAGCACCTCGACAAAATACGACGAGTAGCTCAGCATGCTGCTGACGGCAAAACCAGCCAGCAACAAGGTGACTGCCTGCGTGGCGCCGCCCACTCTGGCCAGACTGTACACCACGGCTATCGTCGCGACTGAACCGGCGAAGGCCAACAGGGCGGTCGCGCTGAATCCGAGCCAGGTGAGCTGCGGCAGCAGCGCCATGGCGACCGTAGCGCCGAGGACTGCTCCGCCGGATGAGCCGATGACATAGGGGTCCGCCAGCGGATTTCGAAAGAGCCCCTGAAAGAGAAGCCCCGCGGCGGAGAGAGCTGCGCCCACCATGGCGGCCGCGAGCACGCGAGGCAGCCGGATCTCCATGAGAATAATGCGATCCTCCGGAGACAGGGAATGCCGGTGCAGCAGCGCCGCGACGATAGTTCGCAATGGGACGCGCACCGCTCCGCACGTAACTCCCACGGCGATCGCGCACACGAGAGCGAGAAGGAGAACGGCGACGATGGCTCCCGTGCGCACGCTCGGCCGGCGGGGCGCGCTGTTCGAGGATTGCGCAAGGCGGACTACTTCAGCTTCCAGGACTCACCTCCCAATGTGACCTGCACGCCCGAGCGGTATGTGAACGGTAGGGCCGGGTATCCGAAAGCCTCGCTGTAATGCTCCGAAAGAAGGTTTTGGACCTGGCTGGTGAGCTGCAGGTGCGAGCGCACAGCATAGCTTGCATTCAAGTCGATGCGTTGGTATGCCGGGTCCAGGTTGCGGTTCGGCAGCAGCATGGTCGGCATGTCGTTCGCATCGAAAGCCAGAAAATCGCTGTCGTCGCGCCTGCCCACAAGCGTTCCGGTCAGCAATGAGGCAAACCTGCCGCGCGTGAAAATCACGCCAAAGTAGCCGGAGTGCGGAGCGCGGCGGAAGGGGCGCGCGCCAATCAAGGGCGAGTAGGCCCCGATGGGCACGGTCGGGAAGAGGGGATTGTACGTTGGCCCGATGGCGTCGGAAGTGAAGGAACGCTGGACAACGGCATTGAGGTATGTGTAGCCGCCGCGCACGAAGAGCGCGCGAGAAAGCTGGACTTGCGCTTCCGCCTCGATGCCCTGGGCGCGAAATGCCTGTGAATTGACCGTCGCTCCATACGCAGCGGCCGCGGCGACAGAAGCCGGAACTCCCAGGTCGATCAGTCCTTGACTCGGGATATATTCGATGCCGTTTGTGAATTCGTTATGGAAGTAGGTGATCCCGACCTTGGCTTTTTCGCGAGCGAACTCCTGATCGACGCCTCCATCGTAGGTGCGCGACCACTCCGGGCCGATCTGCCCGACATGATATTTTGCGATCAGCCGCGATCCATTCGGGAGCGCCGCTAATTGGTCATATAAGGAGTCGGTCTGCTCAAAGATGCTGGGCTCATTTACGCCTTTGCCAAAACTCGCGCGGATGCGCGTCTCGCCCGGCATTCGCGATCGACCCGGTTGCGGCAGGACGTACGCGAGTGAAAGGCGGGGAGTGGGCACAACCCCGAACAATTGGTTGTCCTCAACTCCGGTTGCGGCGGTGTAGAAGAGTTTGCCCCCGAAATCTCCTTGAAAGAGGAGCGTGGAATTGGAGTTCCTGCGCGTAATCGCGTTGGTCGGGCCGCCGGAGTAGCCTCTTTCGTCCTCGTATTCGAAACCAACCAGCGCCATAAGATGCGGAAGAATGCGGTAATCCGACTGCGCCTCTCCGAAATCGCGATCCGTGGAAGTCGGATAGCTGTAGGGATATTGCATTGGGTACTGGAAGATGGCCTGCCCGGCAACTGTATACCCATTGGCGCCCGTGATCGTTACAGGCGCGCCCAGATAGTCTGCGACTACGCAGTTTGGATCCGACTGCGGAGCGCAACTGGCGTAGGTTACGCTGTCCTGATACTGGGGAATCCCTGTGGCCGCGAAATCCGTGTAGTTCGACCGGAGCCGCAGTCCTCCGTAGCGAACCAGGTTGCTCCAGATGGGGGTGGTTTGCGATTCGAACGTAGCCCCGAAGTACGAGTCCTCGTTCGCCTGCTTTGCGTCATCGGGGATGCCGTACAACAGAATCGCGTTCGGCTCACCGCTCATGAGCTGATCGTGACGCACAGTCGCGCGGAGCGAGGAGGTCGGCGACAGGCTCCAGCCGTAATTTCCGCTGGCGGTGGCGATGTGGAAACGGTCGCCGGGAATGCCATTGGAGGCATCGAGACGCGCGAAGTCCGTGAAGTAATCGGCGGATTTCCACTTGCCGCCAAGATTCACCTCGTCGCGGAAGCTCGCGAAATTGCCGCCGTCGCCTACGTATGTGATCTCGGGCAGAGGAGTCGAACCCGAGCGCGTTGTGAGGCTTACGACGCCGGCCATGGCGTCGGCGCCGTATACGGAGCTGTTGGGTCCGCGTAAGACCTCGATCCGGCTTACCGCCGACGAAGCGATGTCGGCAAACTCAACCGCGCCGCCAATGTCGTTCATGGGAATGCCATCCACGAGCACCTTATTGGCATCGCTGTTTCCGCCGCGAATATAGAGCGCGGTGGTTCCGCCGGGCCGCCCGGTTTGCGTAACCTGGACGCCGGGGATCCACCGCAATGCGTCCTGAACTTCGTCCGTTCGAGAAACCTGATTCGAGCCAAGCACGGTGACAGCGGCGCCTAGGTGCGATTGGAGCGTAGGAGTCGCCGTCGCAGTGACGGTCACATCCTGCGACAGACGGTTCAGCCGCAGCGTGACGTCGCATACGGCCGTTTTGGAGCTTGCGGAAAGAACCGCTTCAGATGCACCCGCATCGAAACCGGGCGCAAGGACTCGAATCGCATAGGTCCCAGTGGAGGGAACGGCGGCAGTGTAGCGGCCGTTCTCATCGGTTGTAGCCGTTAGGACTTTGCTGTTGTGCGACATTACCTCCACGGTTGCTCCGCGGACAACGGCGCCCGTGGGATCGACCACCGTTCCGGAAATCGACGCACCGCCGTCGAGCGCAGGCAGTTTTCCGCCGAGACAGAGAGCAAAAGTCAAACAAAGAAAGTTTCGAACGCGAAGCATGAATTCCCCTCGGAATGTTTTCGCGCAGGACCGGTCTCCTGACTTGCGTTTCGCCGAACCTGCCCGCCTTCCCGGAGTGTGTCTCCAGTGGCTTTCTGGGCCGGTTCTCCACGCTTACAGTTACGGGGTAGTGGCGGATTTACACCGCGCTTCCCGAGCATCCTGCGAGTTGCGTGTTGTGGATGGCGGAGGGTTGACCGCCGCCTTATGGGTGAAGTTCGTTCGCTAAATCCTCCATGGCGTAAATGGCTGCGGGGCTGGGCAATTCAATGCGCTTGTCCACGTAGAACACGCGCCTCTCGCGCACCGCGGAGAGCGCCCGCCATCCCGGACGGGTTTTCAATGCAGAGAGCGAGATTCCGGAGCCCTTGATCAGGAGCAATGCATCGGGGTTGCGGACAAGAATCGCCTCCAGACTAACCTGTGGCCACTCCTGGGCAAGATCGCGGGTAATGGAGATTCCGCCCGCCATCTCGATGAGTTCGGTAAGGAAAGCGTGTCGGCCAACCGTGATGATCGGGTCGTACCAGATGGGCATAAAGAGCCGGACAGCCGGCTTGCCCTGGATGCGCTGCCGTACGGACTGCTCTCGCGCCTGCAAATCGCGCAGCAGCGTGGCCGCTTCGGCATTCCGGTTCAGCGCACGCCCGAGACCGAGAATGGAATTGTGAATGCCGGCAATCCCGTGGGGATCGACCATGAACACTGGAATGCCGTAATGGACCAGTTGATCGATGGCAGGGAGCTGGTTGATGTCTCCGGCGCCGAGCACGAGGTCCGGATGCAAGGCGACGATCTTTTCGAGCGATGGATGGAGCGGGGCGCCGATCGAGGGCTTCTGTGCGGCTTCGGCCGGATAGAGAGTGAAGTCTGAAACGGCGATCACATCGGATCCGGCGCCGAGACTGTACACATCGTCCACAAGGCAGGGGGCAAGGCAAATGAGCTTGTGCGGATGCTCCGGAACCACCACCGTGCGGCCGATTCCGTCCGTGAGCGTGCGCGAGGCCATGCAAGCCGCGGGGCTCAAAAAAAACAGCAGCAGGAGCAAACGTCTCATCGCGCCCCCGCTCTGCAATCGGCCTCCTGCTTAGCCGCGGCGACGATGCGCTCTGCAAAATCAGGAGCGCCGCGGAAGCGCAAGTGTGCGGGTCCTTCGCTCTTGCGGCGCGCGCTCTTGCGGCGCACCGCATCCTCGGAAGCGCGAGCAGTTGTGATGAAGGTCACATGCGACGCGCAGGAAGCAACCGCAAGCCGGCTCTTTCCGCTGCGCACGCCTCCCCCCACGCGCGTCACGCGGTTTCGGTGCGGCTCCTGCATATGCGGCCTCTACGCGGACATGGACGTCTCGCGGCGAAGCGGGATGCTCAGGCAGCTTTCAATGCGGTAAAAGAACCGCGAGGAATGCTCTCCAACTCTCCCATCGAAGCTGGATTCGCCCGGAAGTGATCTGGCCGGTCTCCTGACTTACACCTCAATCGAACTGTGAGCGCCTTCCCGGA
>JAJYZK010000052.1 GCA_021799945.1 Acidobacteriota bacterium | reverse complement strand
GCGTCAAAAACCTGCGCGAGGGTCCGGGCCCAGCCCAGCACGGCGCCCGATGCGGGACCCAAGTCGAATGGACAGAGAATCCGTTTTGGAGCGAACCACGCCATCAAGCCACCCTCCGGGGACTGCCTGCTGCAGCCAGGCACTCTCTCCAAAGGGAAACGCGGGGAGCGCGAAGAGCGTTACGGAAAAAATGCGCGGCGCGCCGGTCCGGGGGGTCACCAGCGTAGAACGGCTCCCGCGCTGGTCATTCCCGCTCCGACCGCGGTGAGCAGCAACAGCTCGCCGCGCCGGATCCGCCCGGCCGCCGCCTCCGCCAGCGCTATGGGGATGGTTGCCGCCGAGCTGTTCGCGTTTCGATCCGCGCTCACGATGGTGCGCTCCATCGGGATGCCGAGCAGCAATCCTGTTTCGCGGATCAGCCGCAGGTTCGCCTGGTGTGGAATCCACCAGTCGATTTGTTGCGCGCCGGCTGCGGTCATCGCCCGGCGCCCGGCCTCCGCCATCTGGCGGCAGGCCTCGCGGAATAGCGCGGCGCCCCTCTCCATGACGATGTACTGGCGGCCCTCCTGCAGCGCCTCGGCGGTCAGCGGCTGGCGCGAACCGCCCCCAGGGATGCGTATGGATTCATACTTCGACCCATCCGCTCCCAGATAGATCCCCAGCAGATGCGGCTCCTCGTCGGGGGCAAGGACGACGGCGCCCGCTCCATCCGCGAACAGGGGCACGGTGGCCGCATCGCGTGGATTCACGCGGCGGGAGAGCACATTCGATGCGATCGCCAACACCGGCCGGCGCATCGCCTGCGCATAAGCGCCGGCCAGCGCCAAGGCATAGACAAATCCCGAGCAGGCGCCGGCCAGATCGATCGCTCCCGCGCCGACCAGCCCCAGCCGATGCGCCGCCAACGGCGCCGTCGGGGGAAGAAGATGATCGGGGGTGCTGGTGGCCAGCAGCAGCAGACCGATCTGCTCGGCGGCGATTCCCGCACATTCGAGGGCGCGCCGGCCGGCCTCCACCGCCAGATCCGATGCAGCCATCTCCGGCCCCGCAATCGGGCGGGAGAGGATTCCGGTCCGCTTCTGGATCCAGCCGGGCTCAAGGCCGAGCCGTTGCTCGATCTCCGCGTTGCCCTCGCCCGGCGGCGGAACGCAGCAGCCCGCGCCGGCCACTCGCACCTGGAGCGGGCGCCCCGCGCTCGGCGGTCCGGCTCCGGCGCGGTCCGATTTTACGGTTCGGGCCATCTCCAACCCCGCAATACCTCTTCGATCTGGTCCAACGCCCAGTGCGCCTGCGCATCGCTGATGACGTACGGCGGCATGAAGTAGAGAATGTTTCCCAAAGGACGCAGCAGCAGACCTCGTTCCAGAAACAGGCGCGTCAACGCCGGACCGGCGCGGTCCAGATATCCGCCGGCGTCGCGGCTCTTCCGGTCGCGCACCAGTTCGAGGGCAATCATCCCGCCCAGAATCCGCACCTCCCCGACGCATTCGAGAGCCCGGAGCGAGGATGCTCTCGCCTGGAAGAGCGACTCCAGCGTCCGCACGCGGCTCAGCGATCCCTCGCGCTCGAAGAGCTCCAGGCTGGCGATCGACACCGCGCAGGCCAGAGGGTTGGCGGTAAAGGAATGGCCGTGGAAAAAGGTCTTGCTCCGGTCCTCGCTGAGAAAGGCTTCGTAGATCTCCGCTGTCGCCGCCGTCGCCGACATGGGCAGATATCCCCCGGTAAGCGCTTTGGAAAGGCAGATGAGATCCGGGCTGACGCCGGCGTGCTCGCAGGCGAACATGCGGCCCGTGCGGCCGAAGCCGGTCAGCACTTCGTCGGCGATCATCAGCGCGCCCGCCTGGTCGCAGAGCCGGCGAACCTGGCGCAGGAACTCCGCCGGCCAGACGATCATGCCGCCCGCCGCCTGAAGCATGGGCTCGACCAGCACGCCGGCGATGGAGTCTCCCTCCACGGAAAGAATCCTCCGCAGGCTGTCGAGGCAGTCGATGCGGCAGCTCGCCGGATCGAGTCCGACCGGGCAGCGATAGCAGTAGGGGGCATGGGCCCGCGCCACCGGGAAGAGCATCGGCCGGAATGGCTCGGTAAATGCGGAGTCGGCGCTGGCCGACATGGCGCCCACTGTGTCGCCGTGATACGCATGATCCAGAACCACGAATTTGCGCCGCTTCCCGTCGCCGCGGTTGCGCCAGAACTGCATCGCCAGCTTCAGAGCGACTTCGACCGCGGTCGAACCGTTGTCGGAATAAAAAATGCGCTCGAGTCCCGCAGGCAGAATCCGCACCAGCCGTTCGGCAAGGTCTACCGCCGGCTGGTGGGTAAAGCCGGCGAACATCACATGCTCGAGGCGTCCCGCTTGCCGGGCCAGGGCCTCGTTCAGGTAGGGATGACTGTGCCCGTGAATATTCACCCACCAGGAGGAAATGCCGTCCAGTATGCGTTGGCCCTCCGCGGTGTACAGGTAGACGCCCTCGCCGCGGACAACGGGAACAGGCGGAGGCGCGGTTTTCATCTGCGTATAGGGATGCCAGAGATGATCGCGGTCCAGCCGCCGCCACTCGTCCAGGGCGAGTTCTCTCATCGGGAGTACTCCCAGGAGCGAGAGATGCCGGCAGTCTCCGACGGCCGAAAGCAGGGCTCCAGGAGTCCCCGCGGATCAAGACTCCGGGACGCCCACGTCGCCAGCGCCGCCGCCGACAGTTCCGCGAAGTGCGGCATTTCTCCCAGAACGAGAATATTTCCAAAATCTTCGATAGACCTGCGGTTCTCCGGATTCGGCGGGCCGAAAAGCACGGCTCCGGCGACGGGGATCTTCCGCGCCCGCAGCGCCTCCAGCGTGAGCAGCGTGTGGTTGATGGTTCCCAGCCCGGAACGCGCCACGACGAGCGCGGGCAGGCGCAGGGCCGCAATCAGGTCGATCATCCGTTCGCGCGCGTTCAATGGAACCAGCACCCCGCCCGCGCCTTCGACGATCCACCGCGCGGAATCCGATTGCACGCCGCCGTGAGAGCCCAGCAGACCCAGGGTGCGGCCGATATCGATCTGCGCTCCGCACAAGGCGGCGGAATGGTGCGGTGAGAGCGGACGCGGCAGGCGCACGCCGGTGGGATGAATTTCCCACTCTTCGCAGAGGCCGAGCGCACGGACCGTAGCCGTGTCGTCGTCCTCGGGAAACCCCGTTTGCACCGGCTTCCAATAGCGCAGCCACAGCTTCCCGCGACGGCCGTCCCGAATCGGTTGGCGATAGCGATGAAAAAGAGCGGCGCTGACCGCCGTCTTGCCGATATTGGTGTCCGTTCCGGTAACAAATACTCCCCTCATCGCGCCCCCTCCTCGCTCATGGCGGCCTGCAGCCGCCCGGCGAACCGGCGCAGCAGGGATTCCTCCAGCCCGGTGTTGAGAGAAACGCGCAGTCTGGCCGCGTCCTCGGGAACCGCGGGCGGACGGATCGCCCGCACGTCGAAGCCCTCCGCTTGCAGCGCCTGTGCGGCGGCCAGGGCGCGGGCGTTTCCGCCCAGCACGATGGGGATAATCTGCGAGTCCGTGCGGGGAACCTGCATCCCGCTGTCGGCCAGAGCGCCCCGCAGAAATTGCGCCAGCCCGCGCAGCCGCCGCCGCAGATCGCCCGCCGCCTCCACCAGATCCAGAGCCGCTTCCAGAGCCTCGGCCAGCGCCGGCGGCGGGGCCGTGGAAAATACGAAGGTGCGCGCCCGCTGCAGCAGATAGTCGATGGCCCATGCCGGCCCCGCAACGAAGGCGCCCGCAAGCCCGAGAGCCTTGCCCGCCGGGTTGATGGAGAGAAAGACATCCTCCGCAATTCCCGCGGCTTGGGCCAAACCCTCGCCCCGCTCGCCATACACGCCGATGGCGTGGGCCTCATCCACAATCAGCGCGGTTCCCGTGCGCCGGCAAAGCGCCGCGTATTCGCGGAGCGGAGCGAAGTCTCCATCCATGCTGAAAAGCGATTCGACCACCAGGAAGCGCTGTCCTGCCGGCTTCGCCTGATCGACGGAATGCTCGAGCGCGACAAGATCGCTATGCGGGAAAATAATCTTGCGCGCCCGGCCCAATTTCATTCCGTCGATCAGGCTGGCATGATTGAGGCGGTCGAAAAAGACCGCGTCGCCTTCTTCCAGAAAAGTGGAGAGTACGCCGAGATTGGCCGCGTAGCCGCTGCCGAAATAGAGGGCCGCCTCCGCGCCCTTGAAAGCGGCGAAGCGGCGCTCGACTCGGGAGAAACACTCCCGCTCTCCACGCAGAAGGCGCGAGCCGGTCGACCCGCAGCCTTCGCGCATCACCGCGGCCGCCATGCGCGCCTTCAGGAGGGGATGGGAGGCGAACTGCAGGTAATCGTTTGACGAAAGATCGATGCCCGACGGCGCCGCCGGCCGGCGGGTCAGGCCCTGGGCCCCGAAATCCTGGAGCCGCCTTCGGGTCCGCGCCTCTACGATGCTTTCCGGCATGCTTTCGGCGGCCCTGTCACGCCTCTCGCGCAACCGGCGCGTCAGCCGGGACGTTTCCCCGCAGCGAGGCCAGCAGGGCCTCGTCCTGCGAAAGATCCGCATTGCGGGTGGTCAGCAGCTTGTCTCCGATAAAGATGGAATTGGCTCCGGCGAAAAGAGCCAACAACTGTGCCTCCCGCGATAGGTGGACCCGCCCGGCGGAGAGCCGCACCCGCGATTTCGGCATCAGGATCCGGGCCACGGCGACCGTCCTCACCAGCTCCGTCACCTCCACCGGCGGCTCATCCTGGAGCGGAGTGCCGGGAACCGCCATCAGCAGATTGATGGGCACCGATTCAGGCTGCGGCTCCAGCGCGGCCAGCTCCGCCAGCATCGCGCAGCGGTCCTCGACGCTCTCGCCCATCCCGAGAATGCCGCCGCAGCACAGGCTCAACCCCGCCTGCCGCGCCGCGCGCAGGGTGCTCAGCCGGTCGTCGTAGGTGCGCGTCGAGACGATGTTCGGATAGTGCTCGCGGCTGGTGTCGAGGTTGTGGTTGTACGCGTCGAGCCCGGCCTCCTTCAATTGCTCCGCCTGCCGCGGGGTGAGCATTCCCAGCGTGACGCAGGCCTCCATATCCAGCGACTTGACCGCGCGAACCATCTCCAGAACTCGATTGAACTGCCGGCCCTCGGGCGCCTGCCGCCAGGCCGCGCCCATGCAGAACCTTTGCGCTCCCGCCTGCTTGGCCCGCGCCGCCGCCGAATGAACCTCCTCCACCGTCAGCAGGGGCTGGCGCTCGATGCCGGTATCGTGGTGGGCGGACTGCGAGCAGTACCCGCAATCTTCCGGACATCCTCCCGTTTTGATCGAGAGCAGATAGCAGAGTTGAATATCCTGCGCGTCATGATATCTGCGATGAGCGGAGTGTGCGCGGAAGAGCAGGTCGAAGAGAGGCAGGCGATAGAGCTGCAGCGCGATTTCAGAACCGGCGGAGGGCAAGGGAAAAATCTCCTCTCTCAGCATGCTGGGCGCAATCCGCGCCCAGCGCAAGCATGATTCGATATGATATTTGATAGTTGAAAATATAAACTACTTTCACGGCATGCGCATCCACGCCTTTCTCAGCGAAAGCCCGCTGTTCGCCATCCGGCAGGCCTCTCGCCGCTTCGAGGACCTCACCGCCCGGCTGCTATCCGCCGATCAGGTGGGCTTTCTGGAGGGTTTGGTGCTGGCCACCCTCTTTTTTGAGGCTCCCACGCCGGTAAAGCCCTCCCAGCTCGCAGCGACCTTTGAGACCACCCGAGGCAATGTGAGCCACTGCATCTCCTCTCTGGAGGCCAAGGGATATTTGCAGCGGAAGATCGACCCGGCCGACGCGCGAGGCTACGAGCTTACACTGAAGCCTCTGGGAAAACGATGCGCGGTGCGCGCAATCGAGGTCTTCGACCGGATGCAGAGGGATTTTGAACGCGAAATCGGCAAACCGGCGTTGAGCGAGATGCTCACCACTCTCCGCCGTCTGGAGTCCGCGGCTTCCGGGACTTCCGGGCCTTTGGAGGCTGCGGGCGGGAAGGTTCGGCGGTAGCCGCGCTGCGCGGCGCGTCCGGCGGCTCAGCCGGCGCGGGGCGGATGGCGATTCGGCGGGCGGGTCGGAGCAGGGCGATCGCGGAGGGCTGGCTCCAAGCTAGGAGTTCGCTTGGAGCCGGGAGACGGAGACGGCATGTCGGAAGCATACCTTCAACGCATTGCCACGGCGGTTCCGGGCAATGACGTGCACGCGCTGTTCCAGGAGTTCGCCGAGCAACTGCTCACCGAAGATCTGGACCGCCGGCTATTCCGCCGGATGGCGGCAAAATCGGGAATCGCGCACCGGTTCTCGTTCCTTGAAGCTCTGCCGCCGTATGGACCGGACGCGGTCGTGGCTGCTCAGCTATACCGTCTCGGCGGCTTCCCTTCCACCGCCGAACGCATGCGCCTCTTCGAAAGATTCGCTCCCGTCCTTGCCGCCCGCGCGCTGGATCGCCTTTTGCTTACGCCCGAAGAACGGGACCGGACTCGTCACGTCATCGTCACCTGCTGCACCGGCCTCTATGCGCCGGGGCTGGACTTCGCCATCATCGACCATCTCGGCCTTTCGCCTTCGGCGGAAAGGACAACCATCGGCTTCATGGGATGCTATGCGGCGATCAACGGTCTGAAGCAGGCGCGCCATATCATCCGTTCGGATCCCGGGGCGATGGCGCTGCTCGTCAACCTGGAGCTTTGCACGCTGCATCTGCAGCAGACCAGGAACCTGGAGGAAGTGTTGTCGTTCCTCATCTTCGGCGATGGCTGCGCGGCCAGCCTCATCGGCAGCGAAGAGTGCGGCCTGCGGCTGGATGGCGCGGATGCTCTCCAGATCGACGGCACGCGCGGCCTGATCACCTGGCGGGTGGGCGACTCCGGCTTCGACATGCATCTCTCCGGTCGGGCGCCCGGCGAGATCGCCAGGGCCCTCTCCGGGTACGCCGACCGTCTGCGCCACTGCGGCGCCTCCAGACCACCCGCCAAGCCGGCAGCCGGCAGCCCCGCCCCCCCCATTGATCTCTGGGCCGTGCATCCCGGCGGCCGCACCATACTGGACGCGGTGCAGAAAGGACTCGGATTGCCCCCGGCCGCGCTTCAGGCATCGCGCGAGGTGCTCTCCCGCTTCGGAAACATGTCTTCCGCTTCGGTGATGTTCGTTCTTCAGGATCTGATGCAGAAAGCCCGTCCCGGAAACCGGGGCTGCGCCATGTCCTTCGGCCCCGGCATGACTGCCGAGATCTTGCACTTCCATGCCGTTTGAAATCCCCGACTTTGCGCACCGGGCGGCCCTGACGGAATGGATGGACGAGCCCTGCTCCTATGAGGACTACCGGGCCTGCCTCCGCGATCTGGAGCGGGTGAACCGCACGCTCTTCGCCTACCGGCCCACGCTGGCCTGGATCGATCGGTTTCTTCGGTCCGGCGGCGGCGCCCTGCACGTAGTCGACGTCGGCTGCGGCGGCGGAGATATGCTGCGCCGGATCGAAGCCCGATCCCGCGCATTCGGCGCGGCCGTCCGGCTGACGGGCATCGACCTCAATCCCTACGCGGCTCGGGCGGCTCGGGAATTCACTCCGCCGGCCAGCTCCATCGAGTGGATCACGGGGGACTGCTTCGCCCTGCCCGCATCGGAGCCCGTGGACCTGGTCGTCAGTTCCCTGTTCACCCACCATCTCGGCGACGAGGAGATTGTGCGTTTCCTGGCATGGATGGAGGAGCGATCGCGCCTGGGCTGGTTCATCAACGATCTGCGCCGGCAGCCCTTCTCTTACTACGGCTTCGCCGCCCTGGCCACGCTCCTGCGCTGGCACCGGTTTGTCCGTCACGACGGCCCGGCATCCATCCGCCGCTCGTTCTCTCGCGCCGACTGGCTCCGCTACGCGGAGGCCTCCGGCCTGCCCGCGCGGGACTTGCAGATTGAGGAAAAACTGCCGGGCCGGCTATGCGTCGGCCGGGTAAAGCTTCTCACCGCGCCCCAACCGCATCCTCCAGCGAATGCCCGCGTGAACCCCGGAGCAAACCGATGAACCGCGCGGCCGACGCTGTGATTATTGGCGGAGGTCCGGCTGGGTCCGCCATGGCCCTCCTTTTGGCGCGGGCCGGCAGACGCGTCGATCTTCTGGAAAAGTCCGCGGCGCCGGAGCACAAAGTCTGCGGGGAATTTCTCAGCCCTGAGGCCGTGCAGTACCTGCGCGCTCTCGGCATCGACGCCGTCGTCCTGGGCGCCGCGCCGCTCTCCAGGCTGCGGCTCGCCTCCCGCTGGCCGATCGCCGAGCAACCCCTGCCCTTTGCCGCGCTCTCGCTGACCCGCCGGGCGCTGGATGAGGCCTTGCTGGCCCTCTGCCAGCGGTCGGGCGTCAACGTTCTGCGAGGCCGCCGCGTGGAGTCGCTGGAGCCCTCCAGCGGAGGCTGGATCGCGCAGCTCGGCGACGGCGCCAGCCGCTCCGCCCCCACCGCGTTTCTGGCCACCGGCAAACACGACCTGCACGGCTGGCCCCGGCCGGCCGGCAAGCAGAACGATCTGGTCGCCTTCAAGATGTATTTCCGCATGGCCCCGGCGCAGCGGCGAAAGATGGAGGGCTTCGTGGATCTGATTCTCTTTCCGGGAGGCTACGCGGGCATGCAGCAGGTCGAAGAGGAGACGGCCAATCTTTGCCTGCTGGTGCAGCGCGCCGCACTCAAGCGGCGTTACGGATCCTGGCCCAAGCTGATGCGAGGCATTTGCGAGTTCTCACCCTATCTCGCGGAACGCCTGCTCGGCGCCGAGCCGCTGCTGGATCGTCCACTGGCGCTCTCTTCGATCCCCTACGGTTATCTGCGCCGCGGGGCCGGCGACAATCTTTGGAGGCTGGGCGATCAGGCCGCGGTGATTCCTTCTTTTTCCGGCGATGGCGCGTCGATTGCGCTGCATAGCGCGCACGTCGCCGCGGAGACCTACCTTGGAAACCGCGGCGCCGCGGAGTATCACCGGAGGCTGCATACGGAGCTGCGCCGCCCTCTCGAGTTCTCCACAACCCTTTCCCGGTTGATGATCGCCGCTCCCTCGCTCGCGCCGGCGATAGGTCTGCGCCCAGGCATCTTGAACTTGTTTGCCCGCCGCACGCGCGTGCCGGGCAGCGCGCTGCTGGCGGGAGCCGCCGCCGGCTTTTCCGCAGCCCCGGAGATGCAATAGCGGAGCCGCCATGGAAACCGGATCCAAACCAGGGAAGGCTGATCCAGGGAAGGCTGGCGGAGAACTTCGGCCGCCGCGGGAAGATGGGCAGGGTTCCGGGTTCGGCGATATCGCGAATGGGAAGAAGCGTCCCATTCCGGTATTGGCGATCGGCTGTCTGTACATCGCGACCGGCGCGCTGGGCCTGGTTTTTCACTGGAGGGATTTCGAGCGCCAGCCGTTTTTTTCCGAAAGCCTGTGGATCATCCCGATTGAATCGATTGCGGCCGTCGCCGGCGCCGCCCTTCTCCGCGGCCATAACTGGGCGCGCTGGCTGGCCATCGTATGGATCGCCTTCCACGTCGTCCTCAGCGCATTTCATCCATGGCCGGAGCTGGCGGCGCACAGCGCATTTTTCGCGGCGATCGCCTTCTTTCTCTTCCGCCCGAATGCGCGCCGGTACTTCCGCGGCGCGGTCCCGAAGGCGCCGGGCCCGTGATCCGCGCACGCGAAGCATAACCGAACCGCCGACCGTCGCCGCCAAAAGCCCATCGCCGTCGTCGATAGGTCCTCTTCGCGACTGCGGTCCGTCCCATTCCGGAACATGCTATCGCGCCGCCTCATGCAGCACGGCGGCCAGATCGCGAAGGTCGTGGGCAAAGCGGCCGAGAAACAGGCCGTCCACGCTCCCGTCCAATTGAGACCACAGCCCCGGCTTGGCGCTGCCTCCGTAGAGAAGCCGCGTCTCCGCGCGCCGGGCAACCCAGGGTCTGATCCCTTCCGCCACGGCCTGAATGCGCTCCGGCGGGGCTGGCTCCGGCGCTCCGATCGCCCACACCGGTTCATACGCAACGATGAGCGGCGCATCGGCTCCGATTCCCGCAGCGCCTGCCTCCAGTTGCCGCAGGCAATATTCCGCCGCGGTTTTGGCGTCGCCGCATTCGACTTCCCCGACGCACAGAACCGGCGCCAGCTTCGATCGAACCGCGGCCTGCGCCTTCTTGGCCACCACCTCATCGGACTCGCCAAAGAGCCGGCGCCTCTCGGCATGACCGATCTCGACGACGCGGCAGCCGGCCTCGACCAGCATAGGCGCGGAGATTTCTCCGGTAAACGGCCCGCGGTCCTCCCAGAAGACATCCTGCGCGCCGAGCCAGACCCGTGTTCCGGCGAGCGCAGCCCGAGCCGCGGGCAGCGAGATGAAATCGGGGATGACAAACAGATCCAGATGCGGCGACAACTCGCGCGCTATTTCCGCGACCCCTGTCATCCAGTTCCGTGTTTGCTCAAGACTCATGTACATCTTCAGGCCCACCCCGAAGATGCGGCGCCGCAGGAATGGAGACTCGGAGCGCATCAAAAGTCAGTTCGCGAAGGGGATTCGTAGCCGCAGATGGCGGCCACCTTCGCCGCCGATTCCGAGTTGGGATCGAATTCGTATTTGAGCCACTCCGCGACCAGAGCGCGCGCCAGCTCCAGGCCAATGACGCGCTCGCCCAAACAAAGAACCTGCGCGTTATTGCTGAGCACCGCTCGCTGCACGGAGTAGATGTCATGCGCGGTCACGGCGCGGATTCCCGGGACTTTGTTGGCGCTGATCGCCACGCCGAGTCCGGTTCCGCAGACCAGCAGGGCGCGATCCGCTTCGCCGCTCGCGACCATGCGCGCAGCGCGCACCGCAACGTGCGGATACGCGGTGTGCTCCTCCTCCCCGACTCCGACATCGGTGACCTTGACAACGGACGGATGGCGGGTCAGATCCTCCTTCAACGCGTCGCGATAGCGCTTCCCGGCATCGTCGCAGCCAATCACGATGCGAAATTTGCGATCGGTCATCCTTGATCTCCCAGGCACTGAAGAATCGTGCGGACCGCCAGGGCGAGGGAAACGGCGCCGGCGTCGCGGTGTCCTTTACTGCGTTCCGCCAGCGGACGCGCTCGTCCGACGCGGGGCTCGAGATTGCGTGTCGCCTCCGCGGCCGCATCGGCGGCTGCCAGGGCCTGACTCCACGCGTCGTAGAGCGGAGTTCGGGCGGCGATGGCGGTGGAAAGCGCTTGCTCGAACGGCGCCAGGACATCGACGAGGGTTTTGTCGCCGACCTTGGCTCCGCCACGAGCCATCACCGCGTGAAGCGCCTTGGCGACGCCCTCCGCTACCTGATCCGCCGTGACGCGACGACGGTCATCGAGCGCCTGACTGGCGGCGCGCAGGCCTGCGCCCCAGAGGGCGCCGGAGGTTCCTCCGGCCCGATCGGCCCAAGCCTCCCCTCCCGCGGCCAGAGCCGTCGCCGCTCCCGCGCCTGCCTCCGCCGCATCCTTCGCGGCCTCGGCCGCGGCCGCCGAGCCCCGGCTCATTCCCATGCCATGGTCCCCATCCCCGGCTTCCGCGTCGATGCGGCCCAGCTCCGCTTCGGCCGACTTCATCGCTTCGGCCAGGCGGGCGAACCCGTCGGCAATCGCTCTGGCGGAATCATTCGACTCGGCGCTTCCTTGTTCCCGAACCCGAAGCTCGCCGGCCTCTTCGGGTTCGGCCGCAACCTCGAGTCCCGACGTCTCCGTCCGCCCGATCCGGAGAACCGCGCACTCGCAGGGAGCAAGCCAGAACCGCTCCAGCTCCGAATCGAGCCAGGTCAATGTCAGGGAGCAGCCTTTCATGTCCAGGCTGGTGACGTACTCCCCCACCAAC
>JAJYZK010000051.1 GCA_021799945.1 Acidobacteriota bacterium | reverse complement strand
GCAATCGCCGGATTGTGCGCCCACAAATGGATCTCGTGGTCTCCGCGCCGGGCCAGGCACAGAGCCAGCGCGGTGCCCCAGGAACCGCTGCCCAGGATGGCGATCCGGCTCATGCAGCGGGAGGCCTTGGCTGGCCGAAGCGATGTTCGGAGCCTCGCGCCAGGCGCAGCATGTTCTGCCAGTGCCTGGCGATCACCAGCGCGGAGCAGGCGGCGATGAGAATGCGAACCGGCGGCCCCGCGCTTTCCCGGACGAACCACAACGCGAAGAATGGCAGCGCGGCGGCGGCCAGAATCGACGCCGCGGAGACGTATCGGGTGAGGACGGCGACGGCCAGGAACACTCCGAAGGAGGCCAGCGCCGAGCGGGAATCGAAGGCCAGGAAGCCTCCGAAGGCCGTAGCCACCCCTTTGCCGCCTTTGAAGCCCAGCCATACGGGAAAGACGTGGCCGGCAATGGCGCACAACACCGCCAGCGCCAGCGCCTCACGGGGGGGCGCGCCGCGCAGTCTTCCCACGATGACTTCCGCCAGCAGAACCGCGGCGCAGCCCTTTCCGGCATCCAGCAGAAAGGTGAAAGCTCCCAGCCACTTGGCTCCGGAGCGCACCACGTTGGTCGCCCCGATATTGCCGCTGCCTTGCGCCCGTATGTCCTGCTTGCGGAAGAGCAGCACCAGGAGAAAGCCGAACGGTATGGAGCCGAGCAGGTAGCTGGTCGCGGCGATGGCCGGAAGGGCATGCATGGGATTCGGGTTTGAGTGTAGCAGCGGCGCTCAGCGAAAGACGTGAACCTCGCGCCGTGGGGGTTTTCCATCTCCGGCGCCGCTTGCGGCCGACGGACGGTTTGAGGCGACCGCGGCGCGATCCAAGCTCCCTCGCCGATGTTAGCCTTGATCCAAACGGCCCCCGGCGAACTTCTCCCGCAAATTGCTTCAGGAGCTTCGCGCAGCGGAGGAGGGAGGAGTGAAAACCTCGTGCATCGCGGGTCTGATGGTGGGCCGGGATCAAGCTTGAAGATTGCGGAGCGGCGGGGGCCGGTTGTGGAATCCGGGCGCGCGAGCCAAGGCCGGGTCCGCCGGCCGGCGGCCCTCCCCGTCGCCTGCGCCCTGTTTCTCGCCGCGCTTCTCCCCGGCGCGGCGCAGCAGACCTCCCCGCCGCCCCAGGGGGGGATGGGGGTTGCTACGGGCGGCGCGCACGCCGCCGTCCTGGACTCCCAGCATCGGCCCATCACCGCCGGCGGGTTTGTGGACAATGCGCCGGTCGTGTTTACCGACATCTCCCGGCAGGCCGGGCTGCAGATCTTCCATCACCGCTCCGGCACGGCGCAGAAGCGGACCATTCTCGAGGCCCCGGGTTCGGGCGTGGCGTTGCTCGATTACGACAATGACGGCTGGCTGGACATTTATCTGGTGAACGGCTCGACCGTGGCGGCGATGAAGGGGAAGGAAGCTCCGCCTCGAGCCATGCTCCTGCACAACAATCACGACGGCACCTTCACCGACGTGACCGATCGCGCCGGAGTGGGGAACGATCGCTGGGGCTTCGGCGTCGCGGTCGGGGATTACGACAACGACGGCTGGCCGGACATTTACGTCGCCAACTATGGGCCGAACCGGCTGTATCACAACAATCGGGATGGAACATTTACCGACGTGGCCGTAAAAGCCGGCGTCACCGCCGGCGGCTGGTCGTCGGGACCGACCTGGGGCGACTACGACCGCGACGGGCGCCTGGACCTGTTCGTTCCGGGCTACGTTCATTTCGATATCGACCACCCCCCGGGCCTGGGCGAGAACGGAGGCGCGGCCAGCACCTGCTCGTTCCGCGGGGTCAAGGTCATGTGCGGCCCGCTCGGACTCCCAGGCGAAGGGGATCACCTGTTTCACAATAACGGCGATGGAACCTTCACCGATGTGAGCGTCAAGGCCGGGGTTGACGATTCGAAGAAATATTACGGGCTGGCTTCGGTGTTCCTGGACGTGGACGACGACGGCTGGCTGGATCTGGCGGTGGCCGACGACTCCACGCCGAATTACCTGTACCACAACAATCATGACGGAACCTTCCGCGACGACAGCTTCATCTCCGGATTTGCCCTGAACGAGGCGGGCCGGGAGCAGGCGTCGATGGGGATTGCGGTGGGCGACTACAATCGGGATGGCCGCGTGGATCTGTTCATCACCACATTCTCCGACGATTACGATTCTCTGTTCCGCAACGAGGGCCAGGGCTCTTTCAGCGAGATCACCTACGAAAGCGGCCTGGCCAACCCCACGATCCCGTTTCTGGGGTGGGGCGACTGCTTTCTCGACTATGACAACGACGGGCTGCCCGATATTTTCACCGCGAACGGACACGTCTATCCGGAGGTGAACGGGCAGCCGTGGGGCACCACCTACGCCCAGCGGCCCCAGCTATTCCGCAACCTGAACGGGGTCAAATTTGCGGAGGTCCCGCCGGCCACCGGGAGCGGCCTCGCCGACGTGATTACCGGCCGTGGGGCGGCCTGCGGAGACGTCTTCAACGACGGGCACACCGATGTGGTCATCAACGCCATAGACTCCACGCCGGTCCTGCTGCGCAATGTGGTCCGCAACGGCAACCACTGGATCGCCTTCCGGCTGATCGGCGGCCCCAAGGGGCCGAGAGACGCGATCGGGGCCAAGGTATTCGTCACCGCCGGGGGCTTCCGGCAGCGCGTGGACGTATTCAGCGGCGCCAGCTACGGCTCCAACTCCGATCCGCGGCCTCATTTCGGTCTGGGGTCCGCTTCGACCATCGAACGAGTCGAGATCGACTGGCCGGACGGCCTGAAAGAAACCATTCCTCCGCCGGCGGTCGACCGGATCGTAACCGTGACGGAGGGGAAAGGGGCGCCGCGGCGGCAATAGCGGCTCCCGCGGCGCCGGCTGCGGCGGGCGCCGGCTTCCGCCACAGTCGCTCGCGGCGGTTCGGGCCGCTTCGCCGGCTTCCCGCGGCTATATCATGCGTCGGCCATCGGATGAGGGCTATGCTTCCGCAGTTTCCCCGCGCCGGACTCTGACCGAGCTGGCGGTCGGATATGGATTGATCCTGATCGTCGTCTGGACGCCGCTCCCCGCGCAGCGCGTCTTTTACTGTGCGGCGATCGTCTGGATCGCAGCGGTCACCTGGCGCTCGTATCCCGGCCGCGGCGCGCTCGGCCTCCGCCTGGCCGGCCTGTTGCGCTCCTCCTGGGTCGTGGGGGCGGCGCTGCTGCTGGCGGGCTTGGCCGACGCCCTCTCGATCCATTGGCACGCCTTCCACGCCCCGCGCGGCCCGGCGCGTTTCTTCGAGCGCTTCGGCGGGTACATCCTGTGGTCCTTCGCGCAACAGTTTCTCTTGCAGGGCTTCATGCTGTTGCGCCTGCTTCGCATCCTGCCGTCGAGAGGCGCGGCGGTGGGCGTGGCGGCCACGCTCTTCGCTTTGGCGCATGTGCCCAATCCGATTCTCACCGCCGTTACGGTGGTCTGGGGACTGGCCGCCTGCGCGCTCTTCCTGACCTACCGCAACCTCTTTACGCTGGCCATCGCCCACGCGGTGATGGGAATCACGATTGCCGTCGCAATTCCCGGCCCGGTGCACCACAACATGCGGGTCGGCTTGGGGTATTTGACCTATCGCCCGCGGCGGAGCGCTCAGCGCAGCCAAAGCGACCACGCCACATCCACCAGGCAGTGGGTGACGGCCGAGGCGCCGACGCGCGCCTTGCTGCGCCAGGCTCGTCCGTAGAAGATTCCGGCGAGGAGCGCCAGGATCACATAGCGCCAGTTGAAGTGCGCGGCGCGCTTGTTGAAGTGGGCCAGGCCGAAGAGAGACGCGGTCGCCAGCAGGGCCCAGCTTCGCGGCATGCGCCGCTGGAGCAGGTTTTGCAGCCAGCCGCGGAAGAACAGCTCCTCCGGCGCGGCGATGAAGAAGAAGGTAAAGAACAGCGCCTCCAGGGCGCGCCAGGGCGACGGCCAGCCGACGTGCAGGTGCAGAAAGCCCAGGCCCAGACCAAGAGGTATGGCGATGGAGGCGTAAAAAAGGAACTCCCGCATTCCGGTCAGAATGTCCCTCCCGCTCACGCGGAGGTCAAAGCCGGCGCCTTCCAGGCCGCGAATGAGCAGAAGTCCATAGATGCCGGCGTCGAGCAGCAGAATTTTACTGAAGATCGCGAGATGAGCCGGCCAGGCCCCTTCAAACCAGCGCAGATCCACCGGCAGGCCCAAGGCCGCAAGCACCGCGTAATCGCGCCAGTTTCCTCGTTGGTCCGGGTCGCTGCGGCGCGCCTGCCAGCACAGGCCGGAGACGGCTACGGGCAAAAGCGCGTAGAGCGCCATCCAGCCCCAGCGGAAGATTCCCGCGGCGCCGGCGACGATGAGGTAGGGCAGACTGAGCGCGGCGGAGCTCAGCACGGCGGGCCAAACCGCAGCTCCCTGGGTAATGGGCCGCGTACAGGACCGCAGGCGGGCGGGGAAGAACGCCGCCGCCAGGAACGGGAGCAACGCAAGCAGGGCGGCGACCGAGTTCGCGATGTTCAGCATAACGACCTGGCGACAGACCAGTCTAACTGCAATGACGGGGCTCGCGTATCCGTGTGCGACGGCTCCTGTGCGGCGGCTCCAAAGAAAGCCCCGAATCTGATACAAGGGATGCTGGCATTTTGTCCCTGACGGGAACGATGCGCGGGAACGACGGGCGCGGAGGATGCCAGGGAGGGTGAGCATGCGATTTTCAGGAGGAGTGAAATGGCTCGCGGCAGGAGTGTGCGCCGTCTTTCTGGCGCATCAGGCCCAGGCCAGCAACCCGCTGCAGATCAAGACAGACCGCGGCAAGATCCTGGGCAAAAAGAGCGCCGACGGCCAGGTGCGCGAGTTTCTCGGCGTTCCCTTTGCCGCGCCGCCGGTTGGCCCGCTGCGCTGGAAACCGCCTCAACCCGCGGCCAAATGGCATGGAGTGCGGTCGGCAACCGCCTTCGGCAACCGCTGCATGCAGCAGCCGATTTACTCCGATATGGTCTTTCGCGATCCCGGCAACAGCGAGGATTGCCTCACCCTCAATATTTGGACCACGGCGAAAGACAAGAAAGCCAAGCAGCCGGTGATGGTGTGGATCTACGGCGGCGGATATACGGCAGGGGGCACCTCGGAGCCGCGCCAGGATGGCGAGCATCTCGCGGAGAAGGGCGTGGTGGTGGTTTCCATGAACTACCGCCTGGGCATCTTCGGCTTCTTCGCGACCTCGGATCTGGCCAGCGAGAGCCCGCATAAGGCCGCCGGAAACTACGGCTTGCTGGATCAGTGGGCCGCCATCGAGTGGGTGCACAAGAACATTGCCGCCTTCGGCGGAGATCCGGCGAACGTCACCATCTTCGGCGAGTCCGCGGGCTCCTTTTCCGTCAGCGCGCAGATGGCCTCGCCCTTGGCCCAAGGCTTGTTTGTCCACGCCATCGGGGAGAGCGGGGCCGCCTTCGGCAGCCGAGCGCTCAGCTTTCCAACTCTGGCCGATCTTGAGCGGAAGGACGAGACCTTCGCGCTGGCGGCCTTCGGCAGCACCAGCCTGTCTAAGCTGCGAAGCGAAAGCGCGGAGGATGTGCTGAAGGCCGCCGGCGCGGTGAAAGAACGCATCTTTACGCCGGATGTCGATGGCTACTTCCTGCCGGAAAGCGTGCCGGCGATCTTCGCGGAAGGCAAGCAGGCGCATATTCCTCTGCTCGCGGGTTGGAACAAGAATGAGGGCGGGACCGCGCCGACGACCGTGGAAGAGCTGCGCGTGATCGCGGTAACGGATTTTGCCGGCGATACCGAGGAATTCTTTGAGCTCTATCCGGCGCGCACCGACGATGAAGCGAGTCTATCGGCCGGAGACTACCGCGGAGACCGGTTCATCGCCTACTCCACCTGGGCCTGGCTGGAAGCTCAGGCGAATGGCGGGAGCACCTCGGTCTATCGGTATCGCTTCGACTTGGGCTCACCGGGCGATCTTCACCATTCCGCCGCGTTAGGGGCCTTCCATTCCGACGATATCGAATATGTCTTCGGCAACCTGGATTCCCGCCAGGGCGCGGTGTGGCGGCCGGAAGATCGCAAGCTCTCCGCTCTGATGCAGAGCTACTGGACCAACTTTGCACGCACCGGAGACCCCAACGGAGCGGGACTGCCGAACTGGCCGACCTATAACGCGGCGGACCATTGGCAGGTAATGCACCTGGATCCGCAGCCGGCGGCGAGGCCGGATGCGCATCGCGCCCGCTACCTGTTTCTGCAGCGGAGGTGGAGTCACAAATCGGGAACGTAGCGCCGGGAAGGTGAGATTCGGCGCATCCTGGGTGCATCCCTGGGCGCGTTCTGGGCCGGCGCGGGACGATGGAGGGCGGCGCCGGCCCTCACATGAGCCGCCGCCGCACCAGATCCAGCCCCTGCTGGCTGGCCAAGCGGCGGATTTGCTCCCGGTCGCCTCCGAATCTGCGCTCCACCACATCGGTCTGCTTGCCGTCGGAGATCGCCGCGTAAACCAGCCCCACCGGTTTCTCTTCCGTGCCGCCGCCCGGTCCGGCGATTCCGGTGACGCCTAATCCAATGCCAGCGGAGGTCTTGCGCCGGATTCCTTCCGCCAGAGCCCTGGCGACCTCCCGGCTGACCGCGCCGTAGTCCTCCAGCATCGTCGGCGGCACTCCGGCCAGCAGAGTCTTGAGTTCGTTGCTGTACACGACGGCGCCGCCGAGAAAACAACGAGAACTCCCGCTGATGCCGGTGAGCCGCTCGGCGATCAGCCCTCCGGTGCAGCTCTCGGCCACCGCCAGAGTGGCGCCGCGCATTCCCAGATAATCGAGAACAATCTGCTCCAGCATCTCGCCCTGCGAGGAATACACGAACTCGTCCAGTTCTTCTTCGAGCTTCCCCGCCAGCTCGTCCACCCTGGCCTGGGCCTGCTCCAGGGTCGCTTTACTGCAACTCAGATTGAGCGTGATATCGCCTGCGTGGGCCAGCACGGTGGTTTCCACGTCCCGGTAGGCGGAGTAGATCGGCGCAATGCGCGCGTCGGCCTGCGACTCTCCGATCATCGCGGCCTTCAGGGTGCGCTGCGCGATGACCCGCTTGGGCAACACCTCCCGCAGCCGCTCCACGCACTGCGCGTCGAACATGGCCTTCAGCTCGGAGGGAGGACCGGGAAGCAGAATCACCAGCTTGCGATGTCCCGCATACACGGTGTCGAGCAACTGACCGGGGGCGGTTCCTCGGCCATTGTCCAGAATGATGGAGCCATCCAGAACGTCGGCTTGGCGGGCGTTGTTCTCGGTCATTTGCGCGCGCCGGGCGGCGAAGCGGGCATAGAGCGCGCCGACAATCTCCGGATTGCGGCGCAGCCGGATGTCCAGCGCGTCGGCGACGGCCTGGCGGGTCAGATCGTCTTCCGTGGGACCCAATCCGCCCATGGTGACGACGATGTCGCTGCGCTCCAGCGCGATCTTGACGGATTGGGTCAGATGCGCCCGGCGGTCGCCGACAATCGTCTTGAAAATAACGGCGACGCCCAGCTCGTTCAGCCTGGCGGTAAGGTAAAGGGAGTTGGTGTCCTGTCGGTGCGGCGTGAGCAATTCCGAACCGACTGCAATGATCTCGCAATTCATCCGTGCTTCGATTCCTGCCGCTTCGGGCAAGTTCTTTCCGCCGGACGGGTGAACCGGCGCTACGTCAAGGTTTCTGAATCGCCGCCCCGGGAAAGCGGCAGGCTGTCGATACCCAAGGCAACATCATAGATCGAGGATGTGGTAGCCAGTATCACATTTCCGCCGGGGCCAAAGGCCAGCCCCACAATTCCGGAACCGGAGACGACCAGGGAGGGCTCGCGCCGCGGCGTGAGGCGCACCACTCCGCGTCTTCCCCGGTAAGAGGCGCAGACGTAGAGGTTGCCCGCCGCGTCGCAGGCCAATCCCTGAGGCCGGCCCAGCCCGCGGAAATACGGCCGCACCACGCCGTCCCGATCGACGGCGTAAATCGAATCGTAGCTGGAGGTGGTGGGGGCGGAGACGAAAAGGACGCCGTCCGGGCCGAAGGCGAGGTGATAGGCGGCGATGCTCGGCTCCAGGGTGGCGAAGACGAAGATCTGCCGGTCCGCGGCGATCTTGAAGATCGTTCCGCTGCGGTCCCCGACGTAAAGATCGCCCTTGGCGTCAAAGGCGATTCCGGTTGCAATCCCCATGCCTTCGGCATACACCGATGCGGCGCCCTCGGGCGTGACGCGGTGCACCGTGCCATCCAGGCGGGATGACACGTAGAGGCAGCCGCGCCTGTCGAGCGCCAGGCCCGTGGCGTTGGTAATGCCCATCACGAATGACTGCGAGGCGCCCTCCGGGGTGATGCGAAAGACCGACACCGGGGTCTTCTGTCCGCGCGGTCCGGAATACGTGGCGAAGATATTTCCCTGCGCGTCCACGGCCGGATTGCCGACCGGATGCAGATCTTCGGCGATCATCCGGGCGACCTTGACCTGAATGCTGTTGCTGCCCTTGCCATTCCGCCGCACTTCGAGGCCGCCGGAATGAACCTGATCGGGCACCCGAACGACCATCCTCTCAACCCGGCTCAACAGAACCGGCGCGGGAACGCCATCCAGGGCCGCGACAGGCAGGCGGGCGGCAACGGCTCCGAGATGCGAGCCGCGAATCTCGATGTCCCCTCCGGGCAGCGCCGCCAGTGGGTCGGCGCCGTCTATCCTGGGCGAGTCGGAGGCCGCGCGTTCTTTGAACGGTCGCATACTGTTAGCCTAATCTCTTCCGGGCCCGCCCGGGAGGGCCCGTGATGGGAATGACGGAAAGCGGTTGCGGTGTCGTCCGCTCTTTTGTACGAGGGCGCCCTTCGGCGCGGCGAAGCGCTTCATCCGATCTAATGTACGCGTTTACGCGGCTCCCTGACGCGCGGGAAATCATACGCTCAGGGATTCAACCGATCCAGCGCCCTAAAATCCGCATTGCCAGCAACGCATAAGCGCCGGCCGCCACATCGTCGAGCATGATTCCCCAGCCTGCGGGCAACTTCTCCAGCCGCCGCGCCGGCCACGGTTTGAAAATATCGAAAAGACGAAAGAGCAGGAACGCGGCCAATGCGTGGCTGAGGCGGAAGTCGCAATCGATCAGCGCGATCCATTGACCGGCGGCCTCATCGATCACCACGCATCCGGGGTCGCTCCGTCCGCTCTCGCGCTCCACCTGGCCGGCCGCCGGAACGCCGATGGCCAGCGCCGCCAGCGCTGCCGGCAAGCTGATCCACTCGATCGTTCCGCCCCCCAGTCCCAGACTTCCAGCAGCCAGCCTGGCGAACATCCAAAGCAGCACAGCGGCGGCCGAGCCCCAGGTGCCCGGCCCGGGCCGCAGCATTCCCGCACCGAAAAAGCAGCCCGCTGTCCAAGCCCACCAGGTCCTTGCTTGGGGGTTCTTGCTATGCATGATCGTTATTCACGATTTGAGGGGTTAGCTCCTCCGCTCTCCTCTAGTAGCTCGGGGTCAAGGACCGGAGAAGAAATGCGGTAGGCGCCGCTGGCCCACTTGCCCAGATCGATCACCCTGCATCGCTCGCTGCAGAAGGGTGCTTCCGCAGCGTTTTGACGTGCCGTATGTCCGCAATTGGGACATCGCAGCGCTTTGCGTTTCTTACTCGATCCGGGCATTCGAATCTGCCTTATGCCGACTCGCCGGCAATCCTGCCGACCAAGTCATAGTCATGGGCCTCGGTGATTTCGCAGCGGTAGAATCTTCCGCGGGAAATCGACGCGTGCGCTCCAAAATCGTTGACGTAGACTCTGCCGTCAATCTCCGGAGCGTGTTGCTCCGTTCTTCCCTCCCAGAGCAGGGGCGTCTCCTCCGAGGGGCCCAGGGCCAGCAGATCGACGGTGCGGCCCACCATCCGGCTGCGGAGCGCGCGGCTGATCGAACTCTGCTCGCGCATCAGGGCGCGGCGTCGCGCGGCGATGGTTTTGCGGGGAAGCTTGCCTTCCAGCTCGTGGGCGCCCGAGCCCTCTTCGTCGGAGTACTCGAAGACGCCCAGCCAGTCGAATCTCGCCTCCCGCACGAATTCCAGAAGCACGTCGAAATCCGCCTGGCTCTCGCCTGGAAACCCGGCAATGAAAGAGGTGCGCAGGGCGACGCCGGGGAGCGCCGTCCGAATCCGCCCGATGGTCTCCAGGAAAATCACCGGGCCTCCGCCGCGGCGCATACGCTTGAGCACCGGAGCGGCAGCATGCTGCAGCGGCATGTCCAGATATTTGCAGATGTTGTCGTGGCGGCCCATCACCTCCAGAAGCCGCGGGGTGATCCGGTTGGGATACGCATACAGGAAGCGCAGCCACTTCAAGCCGGGGATGGCCGCAAGGCGGTCCAGCAGTTGGGCCAGCCCATCGCGCAGCCCGAGGTCCTCGCCGTAGCAGGTGGTGTCCTGCCCGATCAAGGTGATTTCGCGCACGCCGCCTGACACCAGCCCCTCCGCTTCCGACACCACCGACTCGAAGCGCCGCGAGCGGAATTTGCCGCGGAGGTTGGGAATGACGCAAAAGCTGCAAGGATGGTCGCAGCCTTCGGCGATCTTGATATAGGCCGACGCCGAGCCGGTGGCCAGCATGCGCGGGGTGGTGTGGTCGTAGAGGTACTGTGGAAGCTCGGCCGACGCGCCCTGCCATGCCTGGCGGTCGAAGCGGCCCTGCAACTCCCGCGCCGTCGCCTCCGGCCGCGGCTGAGGCGCGGCGGCCGGGGCGGAGAGGATGGGAAACAGACTCGCCGCAGCCTCGGAGGCATCGGACTCGACGGCCGGCCGCAGTCCGGCTGCGGCCAGAATACGGTCCAGCTCTCCGGTTCCCACAACCGCGTCCACTTCCGGAATGCTGGAGAGAATCTCGCTGCGATATCGCTCAACCAGGCAGCCGGCCACGATCAGTCTGCGCGCCTGGCCGGAGTTTTTGTGCTGGGCCAATTGCAGAATCGCGTCGATCGACTCCTGCTTGGCCTTGTCGATGAAAGAACAGGTGTTGACCACCAGGATGTCGGCCGACTCCGGCCGGTTCACCATCTCCGCGCCGGCCCGGGCCAGAATTCCCATCATGACTTCGCTGTCCACGAGGTTCTTCGGGCAGCCCAGGCTGACGAATCCGACGCGGCGCCGGGCGCCATCCAGCAGCGCCGCGGGGCGCCCGACGCGGGCCTCCGCCTGAACCTCATCCGTTCTCACTTGCTCCACCCCTTCATTCTATAGGGCCTGGTCCGATAGAGATTGGTCCGCACCGGCCGGGCGACAACCGGGGGTTTCGCCAAGGTTCGCCGCAGGCGTTCTTCCACCTTACGCGGGGCCGAAAAATCTTTGTGGCGGCGAGATGTCAGCAGGGGGTAATGATGCCCCCGACCAGCCGCCTGCGGGGCAGGATGCGTCCCCGATGATCTTTTTCGGCTGGCTGGGATTCGGCCGCCGGCGCCGCCGGCGAGTCCGGCAATGGGCGAGGCAACGGCGATCCGCAGGCCGGGCATTTTGATCGCGAGACGGTCTCCGCGCCGGCCTGCCGGGCGCCGCGCTCAGAGCCTGTCTCCCGGTCTGCATTCCGACCTGAGCCACGAGAGGTTCGCATAGGAGAATCATATCTTTAAGCGTCATCTGCGGTCATCCGGCGGTATGGGCAAGCCGGGAACTGCGCCGGGAACTGCAACGATAGGTGCAGGGGGCAGGTTCCGGAAAAGGCTCTCCCGGGCGCGATTTCCCGTCGTCGCCGGGTAGACTGAAGGGGTGGCAATCCGGCTGGTCGCAGTTGACATCGACGGCACGCTGATGCCGTCCTCGCGTTCCGCGATCCCGCCTCGCACCCGCGCGGCTCTGCGGGCGGCGGAAGCGGCCGGAGTTGAAATCGCGATCGCCACCGGCCGCCGGCAGGCCTATGCGCTTCCCCTCATCGATCCCG
>JAJYZK010000050.1:7787-12071 GCA_021799945.1 Acidobacteriota bacterium | reverse complement strand
GCGCCGGGAGTTGCGGCTCGAAACCGGGGAGAGCCCGGAACTGGAGGACCATGTGACAGAACCATTCCATCCACTGCAGGGCCAGGTAGCCGTGGTGACCGGGGCGGCCCGCGGCATCGGCCAAGCCATTGCCCGCAGGCTCGCCCAGATGGGCTGCCGGGCAGCCCTGGTCGCGCGCGATATGCGGCGTCTGGAAGAGGTGAGCGCCGCCATAGAGTCGGAGGGCGGCCAGGCCTCGGCGCATTGCTGCGATCTCACCGACGCGGAGGCAGTCGCCGCGCTCGGCCGGGAGATAGACCGGCTTTACGGCCGGTGTGACATTCTGGTGAATAATGCCGCCGTTGGGATGATGGGCATGCCGCTGGTCGACCTTCCCCTGGAGGATTGGGAGCGGACGATGCAGACCAATCTGCGCGCTCCTTACCTCACCGTCCGGGCCCTGGCCCCGATGATGATCGCGGCCCGGCGCGGCCATATCATCAATATTTCGTCTCTGGCGGGACACAACCCCCTCCCCGGCGGGACGGCGTATTGCGCCTCTAAGTGGGGCTTGAATGGCCTCACGTATTCGCTGGCCGAGGAACTCCGGCAATTTAACATCCGCGTCAGCGTCATTGCTCCCGGGTCGGTGAATACCGGATTCGGCCAACCGCGCGGGAACAAGGACGCCGCGTCCCCACAGCATCCGGGCGGGGGGAAGGATCGCTCCAGGATGATCCAGGCCTCCGATGTGGCGCACGCCGTTGCCATGCTGGTGACCCAGGCCCCGAATTCATTCATCAGCGAGATTCTGCTCCGGCCGACCCTCAAGCCATAGGAGAGGTCGTGGCATTCGATGGCGCGGCGGAGGCGCAGCGGCTTCCGAGAAGGCCCTGAGCGCCATCTGCCGAGTTCCGCTTGCATGGTCGGGAATACAGGGCTCACCCCTGAATCCCTCGGCTTCGCAACCGGCGATGGATTTTCGGTTACCCGGATTTTTAGTCACCCGGACCGCTTCCGGCCGGCCATGAGGCTGGAAGGGACTGCCCCACCGTCCATCCCCCGTCGGCGTGGGCGGGCGCCCCAATCGTCACTTGTGGCCTTCCCGAAGCGGGTCTAGGCTCAAGGGGAGGTCGCGGATTACAAGACGCCCCGGTGTTCCTCGGAAGGCCTGCGCCGGGTTACGGATCCATGCCAATCCGCATCACGGCGACCACGAACCTCCACTGGCGATTGCGCCTGGGGTATCCGTATGGAAACTGCCTTAGCCACACTAAAGATTGGGTTATGCGTGGCTTATCCACAAGATGCTGGGTTCCGCCGTTGATTCCGTCCACACCTGGACGCTAGAGTCACAGGATAGACTGCGCGGCGCGGGCGGGGATTGCCCTGCTTCGGGGCAAAGGAATTGCATCGATGCTGAAGCTCAAGAAAATCCAGATGATGGGGTTCAAGTCGTTCTGCGACCGCACGGAAATCACGCTGCCCGGAACCGGCGTCGCGGTGGTGGTGGGTCCCAACGGCTGCGGTAAATCCAACATCCTGGACGCGGTGAGCTGGGTTTTGGGCGAGCAGTCGGCCAAGAGCCTGCGCGGCGCGAAGATGGAGGACGTGATCTTCGCGGGAACGCGCGAGCGCAAACCCCTGGGCATGGCGGAGGTTTCCCTCACCCTGATTGACCCCGAGGCCTATGCCGAAGGCCCCCTACTGGAGCCGCCCGGATCCGGGGAAGGCTCTGGGGAAGGCTCTGGGGAAGATGTTTCGGCGCCCGCCGAGGATTGGGACGAGGAGCAACTGCGGGCCGAGCGGAATGCCGAAACCGAGGAGATGATCGCCGAGGCCCAGCCGGGTGCGGCGCCCGCTGGGGAGGGGACGGATCGGACGGCGGACGAGGCGACCGCGGCGGGAAATGGGGAGATGCCGGTCGTCCTGAAGGTGCGCCGCAGAAAATTCCAGAAGACGCCGGCCCGGGCCGGTGAGATTACCATCGCGCGCCGGCTTTTCCGCACCGGCGAGAGCGAGTATCTGCTCAACGGAAAGCTCTGCCGGCTGCGCGATATTCAGGACATCTTCATGGGAACCGGTCTCGGACCGGACTCCTACGCCATCATCGAACAGGAGCGCATCGGACAGCTTCTCAGCTCCAAACCCCATGACCGCCGGGCGATTATCGAGGAAGCGGCCGGGATCACCCGATTCAAGGCCAAGAAGCGGCTGGCCGAGCTTCGATTGGAGCAGTCCCGCCAAAACCTGGCGCGCGTGCACGACATCTTCGAAGAGGTCACCCGGCAGATGGGCTCCTTGAAGCGCCAGGCGGCCAAGGCGGAGCGGTATGCGGCCCTTCGCCAGGAGATGCGGGATCGCCTTCGGGTGGTGTTGGCCAGCCGCATCGCTCAGATGGATGCCGGTCAAGCCGCCTTGGCCGAGGAGATTGCCGCGCTGGGTGGCCGGATTGACAGCGGCAGCCAATGCCTGGACTCCCTTGAACAGGAATACTCGACCGGAATGGCGCAGGGCTACCATCTGGACGACCAGGCCAAGGAGGCCGGGGAGAAGGCCGGCCAGGCGGCCCTGGGGCTGGAGCGCGCCCTCTCGCGGCAGAGCGCGAATCGGGAGCGGATGCAGGAACTGGCCGCTCGGCTCCAGTCTGCCGCCGCCGAGTCCGAGCAGGCCGCGCAGCAACTGCAGAGCGTCTCGGAGGAACGCGATTCCCACCGTGCATTTCTGGAAGCCGCCGCGGCGGAGGCGGCGGCCTGCCGGCAGGAGGCTGAGCAGCGCGACCGGCTGGCGCGGGAGGCCGTGCAGGCCGTCGCCGCGGCGGAGCAGGAGTTTGAGTCCGCCCGGACCGCCGCCAGCCGGCTCCAGAGCCAGCTCGGCAACGCTCGCAATCAGGCGACGCATGCCGAGGAGTCACTCACCGCGCTGGAGCAGGACGCCGAGCGGCTGGCCGCGGAGATCTTCGGCGCGCGGCGCGACCTGGATGTCCTGGGCGCCGAACGCGGCCAGGCCTTGCTAAAGTTCGAGGCCGTGAGCGGGCAATTGAAGCGGCTGGAGGCCGATCTGGGTGAGCTACGCGGCCAGATCGAGACCGGGAGATGTCAGGAACACGAGGCAAAGCGGCGGGGCGACCAGTTGCGGGCCGAGATCGCCACGCTGACCGGCCGGCGCGACTCGCTCCAAGCGCGCATCCGGGAGCACGGCAACTCCTCGGATACGGTGCGCAAGCTGCTCAACGCGGACTCCCTCGGCGGAGGACTGGCCCCGGTGGGCACCTTGGCCGATTTCCTCGAGGTCGCCAGCGAATATGAAACTGTTGTCGATGCTTTTCTCCGCGACGAGCTGAACTACATTGTGGTGAAAAGCTGGGACGCGGCCAATGAAGGCATGCGTCTGCTGAAGAGCGGCGTCGATGGCCGGGCGACGTTTCTGGTTCATCCCGAGGACGCGCAGGCCAAGTTCTCCTTCGCCGGAGTCACAACGCAAATTCAGGGCCCGGTGACGGGAGTGGTGCGGCTGAAAGACTGCATCCGCGTGCTGGACGGTTTCGGCCGCTCGCTGGAGGCGATTCTGCCCAAGCTGCGCGACGGTTTTGTCACGCCGGATGCGGAGCAGGCCAGATCCCTCTCTCTGGAGAATCCCAACGCCTTTTTCCTCGCGCCCTCCGGGGAATGTTTTCACAACGTGACTGTGACCGGCGGCAAGCCGAGCTTGGGAGGGCCTCTGGCCTTGAAGGGCGAGCTGCGAAATTCGCAGCGGCGTCTGACCCAGATGGAGGCCGAGCTGGAAAAGGCGGAGGTCGAGGCGGGCGCCCTCTCTCGGCTGCTGGAAGATCTGGGCAGGCGCTCCGATGAAGCCGGCGAACAGCGGCGCGGCGTGGAGGGCGAATGCGCCAACCAGGGTGCGGCCCTCCGCCAGATGGAGGCCGAGGCCGCGCGGCTGGATCGCCGCCTGGAGGACTGGATGGCGCAGAGCGCGCGCAACAAGGAGCTGCGCGCCGCCCGCGAGGCGGTCATCGAAGAGAAGCAGGACGAAATCGGCCGCCTGGAGCTGGAGCATGCCGCAGCGGAGGATCGGATCCTTGCGATGCGGGAGAGCATGCAGGAGCGCCGCAACCTTCGCGATGAGGCCCAGCAGCGGGCGGCCGCCATCGCCGCGCAGCTTGCCGGACTGGAGGAGCGCAAACGGGGCGCCGAGGCCGCCTTCGCCGGGATTCAGCGCATGTGCGGAGACCTGCAGCGGCGAGTAAGTCAATTGCAGGAGCGGATCGCAGCGGAAGAGAAGGAGCGGGAGCAGCGCGCCGCCGAA
>JAJYZK010000050.1:0-7777 GCA_021799945.1 Acidobacteriota bacterium | reverse complement strand
GGCCTGTCGGTGGAGCGCGAGCGCCTGGCCCAGGAACGCGAGCGGGCGCAGCAGGAGGCCGCGCAGCGCTCCGAAGAGGCTCAGCTTCTGCGTCTGCAGCTTCGCGAACTCGAACAGAGGCTGAAAGACATGCGCGCCGAGTTGCACGGATTGCGCGAGACGCGCGCCGACCGCGGCGCGAGCGCGGCGAAGCTGGCCGTCGAATTGGAATATATGGAGGCGGCGTGCGTTGGCGATCTGGGAGTGGAAGCCGCGGCGCTGCGCGCGCAGCAAGACCTGCCGCGCATCAACGGCGACGCGCTGGCCGCCGAGGACGAGGCCTGTCGCGAACTGAAACAGAAGCTGGAGGCCATGGGGCCGGTCAACATGATGGCGCTGGAGGAGTACAAGGAGACGGCGGAGCGGCATGCGTTTCTGGAGACTCAGCGCGCCGATCTGGTGGACGCCATCGAAAATACTCAATCGACCATCAAAGAGATCGATCAGATCACCCGCGAAAAGTTTCAGCAGGCCTTCGCCAGCATTAATCTCAACTTCGGCAGAACCTTCGCCAGCTTTTTCGGCGGGGGTCAGGCCTTCATGCGGCTGACCGACGAGGAAAATACGGCGGAAAGCGGGATCGAGATTGTGGCCTCTCCTCCGGGCAAGAAACTGCAGAACGTCTTGCTGCTCTCGGGCGGGGAAAAGGCGCTGGCGGCTCTCGCTCTGCTGGTCGGGATCTTCAACTTCCAGCCCAGCCCGTTCTGCCTTCTCGATGAAGTCGATGCGCCTCTCGATGAGAGCAACGTCGGCCGATTGGCGGAAATGCTGACCACCATGGCCGGCGACACGCAGTTTCTGCTGGTCACCCACTCCAAACGGATGATGACCGGGGCGGACCTGATCTACGGCGTCACCATGCAGGAGCCCGGCGTTTCCAAGGTGGTGTCTGTCCGGCTCGGCGGCGGTAGCGGCGAATCGCTTCCCGGGGAGCGCGGGCCTCTGCGCCGGGCGATGGCCTGACAGCGCGGGATGATTTCCGATGATTTCCGCGGCCAGCGAGGTTCCGCGTTCCGCTTACCTGGCGGATCCGGCGCCCACGCCCTTTGTTGCCCCTGAGCGCCACCGCAAACTGCGAGCCCTTCGCCGCAATCTCCGCGCCGGAGATCCAGTGCCCCGCTACGCCCGCTTCCTGCGTTGACAAAGCGGGCTCCATGCCCGGACAATCGAAAAGTCGATCCTGCCTGGAAAGCTGACATTCTTGCTTACTTTGATTGAAACCAGATTCGCCGGGCTGGAGCTTCACGCTCGCGGTAAGGTGCGCGATCTCTACTCTCTGGACCGGCGCCTGCTTCTGGTGGCGACCGACCGGATTTCGGCCTTTGACCATGTGCTTGGCTCGGGCATTCCCGGTAAAGGGAAGGTGCTGACGCAGCTCTCCCTGTTCTGGTTCGGTTTCCTCCGCGATCTGACCCCCAGTCATCTGATCACCGCCGACATTCGGCAATATCCAGCGGCTTTGCAGCCCTATGCGGAGCAACTCCGCGGACGCTCCATGCTGGTGGAGCGGGCGGAAATGTTTCCCGTAGAGTGCGTGGTTCGGGGTTATCTTTCCGGATCGGCCTGGAAGGACTACATTGCTACTGGCAGGGTGTGCGGTCTCCGCCTGCCTTCCGGACTGCGGGAATCGGATCGTCTGCGGGAGCCGATTTTTACTCCGGCCACGAAGAACATCCACGGCGGCCACGACGAGAATATTTCCTTCGCGCGGATGGTCGAACGCCTGGGAGCTGAGCATGCGGAAGAGTTGCGCGCTCGCAGTCTCGACATTTACCGCCGCGCGGCCGAGTATGCGGAGCGGCGAAACATGATCCTGGCGGATACCAAATTCGAGTTCGGCGTCACCGACCGGGGAATCGTTCTGGCCGACGAAGCTCTCACCCCGGATTCCTCTCGTTACTGGCCGCGGGACGCCTATCGGCCGGGCGGACCGCAGATTTCATTCGACAAGCAGTACGTGCGGGACTACCTGGAAAGCATTCGCTGGAACAAACGGGCGCCCGCGCCGGCGCTGCCGGAGGACGTGGTGCGGGAGACCTTACACAAGTATCTGGAGGCATATCGCCTGCTCACCGGCGGAGAACTCAAGGATGTGGGTGACATCGGCGAGGCATAGAGCGGGAAGTCCGGAACCATGACCGCCGCCGACTGGATCATCGTCGCCGTGCTCGCCGGATCGACCGCGATTGCATTTGCGAAAGGTTTTTTTGTTGAGGTCTTTTCGCTCGCAGGCATCGTCGTGGGACTGATGGCCGCCGCCGCCGGATATGGGAAGCTGGCGCCGGCTCTGTCCCGTTGGCTGAGCTGGAGCGGGCTGCTGCGCGAAACGGAGGTCTCCAACCTGCTTGCGTTTCTGCTAATCGTATTCGGGGTAATGTTGGGGGCTGGACTGGTCGGTCGGATCTTGCGCGGCGCCGCCCGGCAAGTGGGGTTGGGATGGATGGATCGCCTGTTGGGCGCGCTCTTCGGCCTTTTAAAAGGCTGCGCTGCGGTGACCCTGGTTTTGTTGGCGATCGCAGCTTTTTTGCCGGGGACGGCCTGCCTGCAGAACTCCAGGCTCGCCCCCGTGTTCTTGATGGCGGCGCAAGGCGGTTCGCACCTGACGCCGGCGGAGTTCGGCCGACGGGTTCGGCAAGGGGTGGATAGACTGCGCGAGACGCAGGCGGATTGGTGGAAACCTGGCGGAATTTCGGAAAAACGGGGCGAGCAATACAACTACGCCGGATAGAGCATGGGAAGCCTGAAAGGCGCGTATGCTCGCAAACCGGGAAAGACAAGGAGAGAGATACCCGTGAAACGCGAACTGGATATTCTTGTGACGCAGATGCACGCCGGCGGGATTCGGTATGACGAGGCGGTGCGGGAGTTCAAAAAGCGCTACATCCTCGAAGTGCTGGCGCATCACAGGGGAAACCAGTGCAAGGCGGCTCGCGAGCTTTCCATGCACCGCAACACGCTCCGCCGCACGATCGCGGAACTGAATCTCGATCCCGCACAAATCCGCAGCGGTCTCAAGCGCCCATCCCACAGCGAACGTCCTGTATATGAGCAGAAACAGGCGGTGCGGACCTAGTGTCCTGAGTCAGAAGTTCGCAGAACAAAGGAACTGTCATCCTGAGCGGAGTTTGGCCGGCTTTTTGGCCAAACAGAGTCGGCCAAACGGAGTCGAAGGATCTTTGGTTGTTCTGTAGCGAATCTCCGATTCGCCACACGAGTGTGGCGCCCCCGCAGTTCACAGCCTCCATGGAAGCGGGACTGCTATGCGGAAATCGTTGCAAAAGCAGATCCTTCGCTGCGCTCAGGATGACAGGGATTTTGTGTCGAACTTCGGGGACAGGACACTAGATGCTTGTGGAATAAGCCCGCCGCAGCATTGAGCGCGGGGCCGGATTCCGTATCCCGGCGAATCCCCTTCCACAGATGGCGGGCTGCTGACGGCCCGCAGATCTGTTGTTCAGCATGCTCCCGGGCGACCGATGGTTCGAAGGGGGCCCGTCGGAAGTAGGCGACCGTGCGCCGCTTACGGCGGGGAAATATCTCCTCCACCGTCCCGCATGGCTCGGAGCCCCGGTCAAGGTGAGCGATGGAGCCTGGGAAACTGTTGATGCTCTCCCCTGAAGAATCGCGAGCCGCGCAAACGATTCCGGTGGAGGCGTTGGCGCCGCCGCTTCCACCGATTTCAACCCCGGTCAAAGCCCAACCGCTCCCGCTCGCCGAGTTTGTCTCGGGAGAGCGCCCGCGGGATGGAAGGCGGAAAAGTCTGTTTCTGAAGCGCCACTTTCTCCAAGCACTGCTCCCGCTCGCCGCTTGCCTGCTCTCCATTCGGATTTCGGCCCAGCAGCCCGCGCCCGCAGCCTCCGATGAGGGAGGCCCGGCAATGGCGCCGTCGGAAGCCCCTTCGAGCCGCGCCAAGGCCTCCGCCGAAAAGGCTTACCTTGAGGGTGTTCGCGCCATGAACCGCGGCGACGCTCGAACCGCGGAGCGGGACTTCGACCGCGCCCGCCGCAAGGATCCCTCCAGTCCCGAATACAGCATGGACTGGAGAATCGCCCACGCCTACAAGATCACCGGCCTCATCCGCGAAGCGGACCGGGCGCGAATCCAGGGACGGGAGGATGTCGCGAAGGCCAGACTGAAACAGGCTCTGGCGCTAGACCCCAAGAATCCGGAAGTGTCGCAGCATCTGGTCGATGTGCGAGGTGGGAGCGATGGCATGCTTCGGCCTTCCCTGTTCGACGAACGCACGGCGTCGCTGGCTCCGCCCATCGCATTGAAGCCGGCGCCGGGAAAACGCAGCTTTCATATCAAGAGCGTGGAGATCGAGGTGCTGCGTCAGGTGCTGCAGGCGTACGGCCTTACCCCGATCATCGACGATTCGGTCGGCCTGCGCCAGATCCGCTTCGATGTCGATAATGTGGACTACGCGCATGCCGCGCCCCTGGTGGAGCTGGCCACCGACTCGTTCCTGACGCCGCTCGATCCCACGCATGTGCTGGCCGCCCGCAATACGCGAGACAACCACACCCGCTTCGACCGCCTGGCCATGGAGACGCTTCGCCTGCCCGGACTGACAGCGGCCGAGATGACCGATATGGGCAACATCGCGCGCAACCTGATCGGCGCGCAGCAGGCGGTCGTGCAGGCCTCTGCCGGAACCCTCACGGTGCGCGCCCCCGTGCAGGAATTGACCGCGATCAATCGAACCTTCTCCGACCTGCTGGATGGCAGGAGCGAAGTGCTGCTCGACGTCCGGCTCTACCAGATCGCCCAAACCCGCACCACCAGCGTGGGCGTGCAGCTCCCGCAGTCGGTGAGCGCGTTCAATATTCCGGCGGAGCTGAATTCGGTGTTGCAAAACAACCAAAGCCTGGTGCAGCAGATCGTATCGAGCGGGCTGGCCAACGCCAACGACCTCACGGCGATCGCGGGAATCCTGCTTGCATCCGGGCAGGTCGCCGGCTCCGTCCTGGGGCAGCCATTCGCCGTATTCGGAAACGGACTTACCCTCAGCGGACTGGCGCCGGGATCCTTGCAGGCGAATTTTTCGCTCAATTCCTCAGACACCCGCGCGCTCGATGAAGTGCAGCTCCGCCTTCAGGATAACGCCGAAGGAACCATCCGCAGCGGCACGCGGTATCCCATCACCACTTCCAGCTACTCCGGCCTGGGCGCTCCCAGCCTGAATATTCCGGGCATCACCAGCACCGGACTTTCCAGCGTGCTGGCCGGCCTCGGCGTCAATCTGAGCAGCCTTGCCTCACAGCAGCAGACGATTCCGCAGGTGCAATACCAGGACCTGGGCCTGATTCTTACGGTCACCCCACGCATTGAGCGCAACGACGATGTGAATCTCAAGTTCGACTTCAAGATTCAGTCTCTCCAAGGAGAGATGCTGAACGGTCTGCCGGTGCTGACCAATCGCAGTTATACGGCGGAGATTGGACTTCATAACGGGGACAGCGCTCTGCTTATGGGGGAGATGACCAAGAGCGAAGCGAACGCGGTGAGCGGCCTGCCCGGGTTAAGCGCTCTTCCCGGATTCGGCGGGGGCACCAACAGCAACCTCCAAGTGAGCACCTCGAATCTTCTCATCCTGGTCACCCCGCACATCCTGCGGCGGAGAAATACCGAGCACATGGGCCCGATGATCCCGCTGCCTCGCCGGGGATGAAGGAAGCGCCGCCCGGGCGGTCGCCCTGGATCGACTTGGATCGGCGCGGGGAGCGCCGCTCGGACTGCGGGAAAAATTCCTGGCCTCCCTCCCGCTCGCCCATAACCTCGCTTCCTGCGTCGGCGCGTTTTTTCAGAGTCGCATCAATGCGCTGGCGGCGCGGCCGCGGTTGGGGCGGGCGCCACGGAGATGAGCGGGGGCTGGGGCGCCGGGATGCTCAGGCCATCCTCGTGCGCTTGAAAGTTGATGATCTGCAGCAGCGTGGGATACGGGATGCCCAGCGCCGGAAATCCTCGGCCGTTGACAAACAGCATCGGCGTGGAATTCACTCCCACCGCTTCGCCGAGCTGCAGCGCCGCATTCACCGCGGCTTTCGTCGCAGGCGTTGAGGCGCAAGCGGAGATTTTGGCCGGATCCTGGCCGGCCTTAGCCGCCGCGGCCTTCAGCGTCTGGTCGGAAGCGGCGGGAGTCAGCGCATCCTGATTGGCGAAGACGGCATCGGCGTACTTGAAGAAGGCGTCATTTCCGCCCGCTCCGGTTACGCAGACGCCGTAGGAGGCGGCTTTGAACGCCTCACTGTGCACCTGCACCAGCGGGAAATCCTCAAACACAAAGTGCGCCGCGGGATAGTCGGCGAGCAGCCTGGCAATTTCCGGCTGCGCATCCTTGCAGTGCGGACATTGAAAGTCCGCGAACTCCACAAACTCCAAATCCTTGGATGACGCGCCTTTGGAGGGCCCCGTCGCCTTGGCCCGCAGCATCTCGCGATAGCCCGCAAACGGCTTGGGACCGAAGGGCATAACGGCGTCGGAAATTATGTGCTGCCCGTCGGGAAGGGTAAAAAACGTGAGCTGCGCGGTCTGCTGTTTCGGGCCGCCTTTTTCCGCCACCAGCACCACAACCCTGCTCACCGAGGGGGCCTGCGTGCTGGTGATGGCCTCCACCTGCCAGATGCGGTTTGGGTCGTAGCCCCAGGTGGCCGTGAGAAAGTCGTTGACCGTCTCGGGAGTCGGAGTAGTGGCCGTAAAGTTCGCCGGGTCGGGCGCAGGAAACGGCGCGGCCGCTGGAGGCGCCGCCGGAGCGGCGGGTAGCGGTTGCGCGGCCGGAGCGGCCGGAGCCTGCTGTGGGCTGTTCTGAGCCGACCATCCTGCGGCCGGAATCGCCGCGATGGCGGCGGCCAGAAGGATTTTCAAGCCTGTGTTGCGAAGCTGCATTCGAATTCCTTTCTGCGTGCGAGGGCCGGGCCCTCCACTTGCTTATACCTGAACTTTGACGGCGATGGGAAAGCGCCGGCCTGTACCGAAGGATTTGCTGGTCACTTTGAGCACCGGCGCTGCCTGCTGGCGCTTATATTCGCTGCGCTCCACCAGTTTTACGACGCTGCGGACCATCTCCAAATCGCAGCCCAGCGCTTCGGCAATCTCCTCCGGAGACTGGTAGCGCTCGACATAGGCCTCAAGGATGGGGTCGAGCGCCTCATAGGGCGGCAGCGAGTCGGTATCCTTCTGGCCGGGCCGAAGCTCCGCCGAGGGGGCCTTTTCGAGGATGGCCTGCGGAATAACCGCGCGCTCCCGATTGACCTGCGCGCACAGCCGGTAGACCTCGGTCTTGACCACGTCCCCGATCACCGCCAGGGCGCCGACCATATCTCCATACAGCGTGCAATAGCCCACCGACATTTCCGACTTATTTCCCGTAGTGAGCACCAGCGAATGGAATTTGTTGGAAAGAGCCATGAGCAGGTTGCCGCGAATGCGGGATTGGATATTCTCCTCGGCGATATCCTGCTTCAACCCGTGGAACAGCGGGTCCAGAGCGGCCCGGTATTCTCCGAAAAGATCGGAGATGCCAATCATCTCGAAGCGAATGCCCAGATGGGCGGCCAGCTCCCGGGCATCGTCCACCGATCCGGAAGAGCTGTAAGGGCCGGGCATGCCCACGCCCGTCACGTTCTCCTTACCCACGGCATCGACGGCGATCGCCGCCACCAGCGCGGAATCGACGCCTCCGCTCAGCCCGACGAGAACGCGGGAAAATCCACACTTGCGGACATAATCGCGAGTGCCG
>JAJYZK010000049.1 GCA_021799945.1 Acidobacteriota bacterium | reverse complement strand
CGGCATGCGGAGGCTGGCAAACCGGAACGGAACGGTGGAAACGGGCATCGACGTTCTGGAGGAGGAGAACTTCGCGCCCCTCGCCGGCCTGGAAGACAAACATGGGGGCAAGCTTCGTTTGGGCATCCTTACCAACCAGACCGGGCTGGATAGCCACGGCCGCCGCACCATCGATGTCCTGGCGCATGACGCGGCCGCGAAGGTTCCCGGGCTTACGGTGACCACGCTGTCCAGCCCGGAGCCTGGGATCACCGTAGCCATGGATACGACGCATATCGGCGGGAGCGTCGATCCGGCGACGGGATTGCCGATCGCCAGCATCTACGGAGCCACAGCGGAGCAGCGGCATCCGCCGATAGATACGCTGCGCGCGCTGGATGCGGTGGTCATCGACCTGCGCGACGCCGGCGCCCGCTTCTACACCTACGAGACCGCGGTGGCCTATTTCCTGCAGTCGGCTGCGCATACCGGGACGGATATCGTCGTTCTCGACCGGCCCAATCCGATCAACGGCTCCTTCGTACAGGGTCCGGTATCGGATGCCGGGCAATCCAGCTACACGGGCTTCCTGCCGCTGCCTGTGCGGCATGGCATGACCCTGGGGGAGCTGGCGCGCTACTTCAACGGGGAGGCGCGGCTCGGCGCTTCGCTCACCGTGGTTCCGATGAAGGGTTGGCAGCGCGGAGACTGGTACGATGCAACCTCGCTGCTTTGGGTCAATCCGTCGCCCAATCTGCGAAACCTGGATCAGGCCACGATGTATCCCGGAATCGGCATGATCGAGGGCTCCAACATTTCCGTCGGGCGCGGCACCGATACGCCGTTTTCCTGGATCGGAGCGCCATGGATCGATGCCGCGCAGCTCGGCGCCGCGCTCAACCGGAGAATGATTCCCGGCATCCGATTCGTCCCGGTGGAGTTTACTCCGCGCGCGCCCTATCCGTACGCGGGCCAGCTATGCAGAGGAGTGCAATTTGTGATCACCGACCGCAATCAACTCGACTCTCCAGAGGTGGGGATTGAGCTTGCCTCCATGCTCGACAAACTGTATCCATCCCAGTACCACTTGAGCGCCATCGAACCGCTGCTGGTCAATCGATCCACGCTTCAGGCCATCGAAGATCATGTGGACCCGCAGGCCATCGCCGAATCCTGGCGGGAGCAGATTGAGCAGTTCGAGGAGCGGCGCCGGCCCTATCTGCTCTATGGCGACCGGTGATCGCGGCGGGCTGCCGCCCGCGCTTGCCAAACGCCGGCGGTTCCTGTTGAATGCGGGTGCGGCGGCGGAAGACTCCAGGAGTTCGTTGAAAAACAGATCTGTGGCCGGGACAAGATCCAATTCCTTGGGTAGCTGGATTGGCAGGCACACCTCCCGTTGCGCTTCGCTCGGTGCTTCGGCGCGTTTTTCAACGAACTCTAGCCCCGGAGCGCAGGGGCGACCGGCGGCGGCCGAGGCCGAAGGAGGAGACGATGAGCCGGATATCGCGTCGAAGTTTTCTAGGGACCGGCGCGGCTGCGGGGGCCGCATTTTTGCGCCCGGGAGGCATGCTGGCCGCCCCGGATGGGCGCGCAGCGGTCCCCCGGCTCTCCCAGTTCGAGTATGCCGATGTGCAGTTGCTCGATGGGCCGATGCTGGAGCAGTTCCGCACGAACCATGCATTTTTCCTGGAGCTTGACGACGACAGGTTTCTCAAAGCCTTTCGCCAGAAGGCGGGCCTGCCCGCGCCGGGCGAGGACATGGGGGGCTGGTACAGCTTCTCCCCGGAGTTCGATCCGCCCCGCAACATGACCGGCTACGTTCCGGGACACTCGTTTGGACAGTATCTTTCGGGACTGGCGCGCGCCTATGCGGCGACCGGGTCGAAGCCCACGCAAGAGAAGGTGCATCGGCTGGTGCGCGGCTTTGCGGCGACGGTGACGGGAAAGTTCTATGTCGATTACCCGCTGCCGGCGTATACCTTCGACAAGATCAACTGCGGATTGATCGATGCCCACCAGTTTGCCGGCGCCCCGGACGCGCTCGCCGTGTTGAATCACGCCACAGACGCCGTATTGCCGTTTCTGCCGGAAAAGGCTCTCACCCGAGCCGAGCAACGGGCGCGCCCGCATCCGAATATCGCTTTCACCTGGGATGAGACCTATACCCTGCCCGAAAATCTGTATCTGGCCTACCAGCGGGGCGCGGGCGCGCGCTACCGGGCGCTGGCCGAGCGATACCTCCAGGATAAGCACTACTTCGATCCGCTTGCGGAGGGCAGGAATATCCTGCCGGGCGAGCATGCCTATAGCCACGTCAACGCGCTCTCCTCGGCCTTCCAATGCTATGCGGTGGACGGCAGCGCCAGGCATCTGGCGGCCGCGCGCAATGGATTCGAGTTCGTGCGCGCAACGCAGAGCTTCGCCACCGGCGGCTGGGGTCCGAACGAAACCTTTCGCGCGCCGGGCAGCGGCGAGATGGGGCAGAGCCTGACGGCCACGCACGCGAGCTTTGAGACTCCGTGCGGGGCGTATGGGCATTTTAAGATTGCGCGCTATCTGATGACCGTCTCCGGAGACAGCCGTTACGGCGACAGCATGGAGCGCGTGCTTTACAACACGATCCTCGGGGCGAAACCCCTGTTGCAGGATGGAAGCAGCTTCTACTATTCGGATTACAACATGTCCGGCTCGAAGTTCTATCATCCGGATAAGTGGCCGTGCTGCTCGGGAACATTTCCCCAGATCACCGCCGATTACGGAGTCAGTTGCTATTTCCGCAGCCCGGGCGGGGTGTATGTGAATCTCTATGCGCCATCCAGACTGTCCTGGCGGCAGGGCGGCGCGCGCTGCGCGCTGACGCAAACGACGGAATACCCCTACGCTCCGCAGACCAGCCTTGCGTTGGAGCTGGACCGCGACTCGGAGTTTACCGTCGCCTTGCGCATTCCCGAGTGGGCCGGAAGCCAATCCCGCGTCGCTGTGAATGGGCGGCGGCTAGCCGGCGAGGCCAAGCCGGGAGCGTTCCTCCCGATGACCCGGACTTGGAGAAACGGAGACCGCATCGAAGCCGAATTCGACATGCCCATGCGCCTTGAGGCCGTCGACCCGCAGCATCCGAATGTCGTGGCCCCGATGTATGGCCCGCTTGCGTTATTCGCCATGGGGGAGTCGTTCGGAACAATTCGCCGGGATCGGATGCTGCGGGCCAGGCAGTCTGCCGCCGGCTCGCCTGACTGGCGCATGGAGACCGGCGCAGGCCAGATCGCGCTCACTTCCTTCGGGACGATCCGCAACCAGAAGTACCGGCTCTACCACGAAGTCTCCTGAGCCGCATTCCCGGCGTTTCGGATTTCGCGATCCGGATTTCTACCCGGGGCCTGTCGATACAGCGCAGCTCCGGTGTCGCTGCAATGCGATGTGCGATGGCGCGCCTCCTGCGATGGAGCGGAGTCGCTGTGCTATGATTGCGCGCCGGAGGCGGTATACATGAATCGACGGGAATTTGTGGGCGGAGCGCTTACGTCCGGGGCGGCCATCGCGGCCGCCTCGCCTGCGATGGGAGCGGCGCAGACTAGCGGAGCCGGAAGCGGAGCGGCGCCTCGCGGGCAACTCAAGAAACTGCCGATCGGCGTCTTCAATCCGCCCTTCCGCGCGCTTTCGCTCGACGCGATGCTGGACAAATTCGCAAGCCTGGGCATCGAGGCCGTGGAAATGGGCGCCGGCGGCTATTCCGCCACGCCGCAATGTCCGCTCGCCGAGCTGGTTGCGGATCCGGCGAAGGCCCGCGCGTGGAAGAAGAAATTCGACGATCGCAATATCCCGATCATGGCCCTGAGCTGCCATGCCAACGCGCTGCACCCCGACCCGGCGAAAGCGGCGGCCTTCGCGCAGCAGGTGCGCCAGACCCTCCAGCTTGCCGGCATGCTGGAGATTCCCACGGTGGTGGGTTTTTCCGGCTGCCCCGGCGGATCGCCCGCCGACGCGACGCCCACCTGGGTGATTTACGACTGGCCCCCGGATTACGGACAGGCGCTGGCCTGGCAGTGGAAGGAGCGCGTCATCCCCTATTGGCTGGAGACGGTCAAATTCGCGCGCCAGCAGGGGGTTCGCCGCATCGCCCTGGAAATGCATCCGAATTTTGTCGTCTACAACCCCCGAACTCTGCTCCGGCTGCGCGAGGCTGTGGGCGAGGAGATAGGCGCGAACTGCGACTTGAGCCACCTGTTCTGGCAGCAATGCGATGCGGTGGAGGTGATCCGCTACCTGGGCAGGCAGGGCGCCCTTTACCACGCGCACATGAAGGACACCGCCTTCTTTCCTTTGAATGTCGAGCGCTTCGGCGTTCTGAACTTCGCCTCTTCGCCCGCGGATAAGGATGGATCGGAGATGTTTCGAGCCGTCGGTTACGGCCACGGAGCGACCGTCTGGAAGGATGTGATTGCCGCGTATATGGAGGTCGGCTACAACGGCATGCTCAGCATTGAAAATGAAGACTCCCTGTTAAGCGGAGAGACCGGCGTCGAGCGTTCGCTTGCCGTTCTCAAAAACGTTCGCGGAGAGCTGCTGGCCGGTGAGTTCAATCCCGGGAGCTGAGCCGGCGGGGTGGCCGGCGCAGTGAGTGTGCGGCGGGTCACGGCCGGGAGTCCAGCCGTCTGGGAGATCTCGAATCCCGGCGGAAGCTTGCCTTCCCGGTTTTTCCATCGATGCTCCAGGGCTCCGGAGGGGGCAGGAGCATGTGGCTGCCGCCGATCTGGAGGGGCATCCAGAGATAGCGCGAATCCCAGAGGCTTTTTGGTCTCCAGATGTCGCCCATGAAGATGACCGCCGCACCCTCTGTTCCGGTGACCTTCAGCGTAGAGGCCCTGGTAGTGGACGAGGCATCCGCCTTCCAGCGGCATATGCAGGAAGCTGGTCTCGCGCGCGATGGAAAGCCGGTCGGGAGAGAGGCGGGCGATGTAGAAGCCGCCGGACGGGCGGGACTCCAAGCCGAGTGGCCGGAAGCTGGCGACGTATTTGTAGGGGCCGGCGATGCGGCTGCTTCTGGCGACGCCTTCACCGACGCGCCATGTGGTCTATAACGTCTGCCGGAGCGCAGTTAGAATCGAAGATACGTCCTCCGGCGCATTGAATCCGTGGAAGCTGAAGCGCACTCTCCCCACTCCGCCCCAGGCCAGGATCCCGCTTCCGGCCAGGGTGTCGGTCAGCCGCTCGGAATCCGGGGCCTCGAACGCGACGCTGGCGCCGTGAGCGTCGGGCTCATCGGGCGTGATCACCGGAAACCCGAGATTCCGCAGGCCCCGCAAGAGGGCGGTGGTTAAGAGGTGAACGTGGGCGTCGACGGTCTCCACGGCGAAACGGCTCAGATACTGTAGCGCATTGTCGAGAACGTAGATCGGCAAATGTGCGGGATTCCCGCGGGCGAAGCACATCGCGTCCTCTTTGAGCGCCACGCCGGCGGCATATCCGGGTCCGCCGCCGATGGAGGATGGCCGGATCGAATGCCACCCGGCGGTATTCGGGCGCCAGTCCGGCTGACGAGCGCGATTCCAATAGGCGACCGCAACTCCGGTTGTGCCCAGCAGCCACTTGTAGCAGGAGGAGAAAGCGAAGTCACAGAGGTCGGCGTGGATCGGCGTGTACCCGGCCGCCTGCGTGAAATCGACCGCCAGCAGCGCCCCGACGCTGTCCGCCAGCTCCCGCAGGCCTGCGATTTCGACGCGTCCGCCGTTGAGGTACGAGACATGGCTGGCTCCGATCAGCTTGACGCCGTGGTCCACAAAGTTCGGAATTTGACTCGCGTTCGGGGCCAGGCGCACCTGAAATCCACGCCTCCGGCTCAGGGCCAGAAACGGCATGACGACGGACGGGTACTCCTGCTCCGCGAACACGACCGAATCGCCAGGCCTCAGCGCCAGGCTTTCCGCCAGCAGGGACATTCCATCGGCGACGCTGGGCGAAAACCCGATCCGATCTTCCGAGGTATGCCACATCCCGGCTAACCTCGCCCGCGCGGCATGGACGCGCTCGTCGATGGCGGTGCGGCCCATGGATCCATTGCCCTTGTCCGCGGCATAACGGCTGTATGCCTCGGCATGGCTGCGAAGGAAGGGAGACTCGCCTCCGGTGCAGACGGAAACGCAGCCCTCGGGAATTTCGAAATCGGCTGGATCGAAGAGGCGCATTGCGGTCGGAGTCGTCATTGCTTTGCCTCTCCGCCCACGCCTCACCCGCTTGGTCGGATTCGTTGCGGTCCTCCAGATAGAGCGTAGCAGCGATGCGATCGCGCGGGGCATCCATGTCGCGGAAACGCTTTAACAGATTTTGACAAACCGGATGCCGAGCAGGCTGGCAAGTTTCTCGATCTTATCCGCGATGTGACCGACCCCGATCGCGCAGTGGTGCGCCGGTCCCTGCTCGTTCCAGGCGTTGATAAAATCCCGCGCGCCGGGGGAGAAGCGGTAGCGGCTGTTGGTGTTGCCGATCTCGAGGATCGGGCCCGGCTCGCTTGCGCCCTCCGCCGCCACCAATTTGAAACCGGTTGACCGATCTTCCGCCACGGAGAGCAGCGTGACCGGGCCGAAACGGACAGACATTTCCACGCTCAGACCGCTGCCTGCTTTGCCGTGATAGACGCGCAAGGGCCGAACCTTGACTTTGCCCTCGGCGATGCGGGAATGGCCGGGGCCATCGTGGCCCATCAGCACCACGTCGTCCTTAAAGTCGATTGCGTAATATTCGGTGAAGGAGCCCCCGGCGCCGAAGGCGTCCATAATCTTCATCGCCATGACATTCTTCACTTCATATTCGCCGGCGATGGGAACGCCTCCGCCGGTGAGCAGCGATGCGCCCACAATGATGGAGCTCATCGTGTCTTCGTTGGCGTCGACGCCCGATCCTTTGTAGTAGTAGGCCATCGCCGACAAATTGTGCCGGGCGACGAAGCGGTCGAGCGCCGCGGCGGTGCGCGCCGCGCGCATCACCTCGCGAGGATCGCAATCGTGCTGCACATCGAGAGTGCGGAGAATGCTGTCGCGTTTGCTTTCAATCTCCGCTTGCTCCAGGCCCGCGCGAATGGCGCTGAGCTCGTCCACCTCCAGAATTTCGATCTGCGCGCCGAAGACCGCGCACAGCCGGGTCAGGTCCGTGGCCACATCCAGCATGCCGGAATAGTAATGGCCCATCAGCCCCAGCCGGCATTGCTCCAGCGCGCGCGCCGCCTGCGCCGCCTGCATCCAGGATTCAATCTGCCGCCAGCAGGCCGGGTCGTTCTCAAGAACCCCTGTCACCTGCCGGAATTGCAGGCCCGAGCGGTCAAATACATTGGCGATCTCCGGAACCGGGCACGAGGCGCAGTACGCCAGCCATTCTCCGGTCATGGCCGTGCGGTCTCCAAGGGCGTTGAAGGCTGCGTAGTCAATGGCCGGGTGCGGCTGCAGGTTCAGCGCCAGCACGGGAACCTTGGCCCGCCGCACCGCCGGCAGCACGGTGGAGGAAAGCGCATAGGTCGCCACATAAATGACCAGCAGATCCACGTCCTCACGCCGGGCCTCGTGACCCGCGGCCACCGATTTCTCCGCTGAATCCACCAGCCCCAGATCGACGATCCGCCGGCGCGGCCCGGCCAGGCGCTCCGCTACCCGCCGGAGATTCCCCCGTATGCGATCCTCCAGTCCGGCGAACTGCCCCCAATATTCGTTGAGGCCGACTCCGCAAAGCCCGACGGTGAGATCTTCTCGCTGCATAGTTCTCCTGACCGCAAAGCCGATGGGCAAATTCCGGATCGCAGGCCGCTAAGAGTTTATTGAAAAACGCGCCGAAGCGCCGAGCGAGGCGCAACAGGACCGGCGTCTGCCGACCGAGCCACTCATCCCTGTCATCCTGAGCGCAGCGAAGGATCTGCTGGAGGCGCCGACGTAAATTCCCTCCCGGCTCCAGTCAACTTCGCGAGGAGCCTGCTGTTTCGCATCGCAAAATAACTGCGAATCTTCGCATGCTTATGAAGACGCGTAGTCCTTGAAACAGTTTCACATCCGGTTGAAGATAGCAGATAGGACAGGATATTGTCGGTAACATAACGCCGGGTAGCCGCCTTTGACGCTGCATAGGTTTTTCCTCGCCGCAATTGCTTTGTATGCCGCGCTGCCGGCTCCGAGCGCGGAAGCGGTCGCCTCCCCGATCTCCGGCCTCAGGGCGCCCGCGGAGCTCACCTGCGATCATCAAACCGACCCGCTCGCCGTCGCCTCCCGGCGCCCGCTGTTGGGATGGATGCTCACGGCCATGGATCCCGGCGCCCGCGGCGTGACGCAGGGCGCCTATCGCGTGCAGGTGGCATCCACCCTCGACGGGCTGGCGGCCGGCCGGGGCGACCTTTGGGACAGCGGCCGGGTGGCTTCGAGCGAGACCCGCAACATACCGTATGCGGGCGCGGCGATCGCACCCGAGCAGCGGGCTTACTGGAGGATCGAGGTCTGGGATGGGCAGGGAATCGCGAGCGGTTGGAGCGCGCCCGCAAGCTTCACCATGGCCCCCGCGCGCTGGTCCGCGCAATGGATCGCCGCCGCTCCGGCCGGAAGCCCGGAGGGACGGGCGGAAGGAGTCACCGAGCCCATGCCGGTGTTTGCCGACTCCTTCGTTATCGGCAAGCCCCTCGCGCGAGCCTTGCTCTATGTCTCCGGACTGGGACAGTACGAAGCGCAAATGAATGGCGCAAAGGCCGGCCGCCGCGAGATGACGCCTGGGTGGACCGATTATCGCAAGCGCATCCTGTATGACGCCTATGACGTAACCGGTCTGGTGAAGCAGGGAACGAATGCGATCGGAGTTCTGCTCGGCAACGGGATGTTCAATGTGGCGGAGACTCCGGGCCGATACACAAAATTCGTTGGAGCCTTTGGACAGCCACAGTGCATGGTCGAGCTGCATCTTCACTTCCGCGACGGAACCCGGACGGTGATCGCCAGCGGATCGGGATGGCGAACCATGCCGGGACCGATCACTTACTCCTCCACTTACGGCGGAGAAGATTACGACGCGACGAGAACGGCCGCGAACTGGAGCGCCGCCGAACGATCCAATGCCCCGGCATGGCGCCCGGCGATCGTGGCGCCAGGACCCGGCGGCAAACTGGCCCCCGAGGTGACGGCGCCCATTCGCGTGGAAAAGGTCTACCATCCTCGCTCTCGAACGACCCTCCCCGGCGGGTCGATCGTCTACGATCTGGGGCAGAACTTCGCCGGCTGGCCCGCCATTGCAGTGCGGGGAATGCGGGGAGCGAAGGTGCGGCTGATTCCAGGCGAGCTGCTCAATCCCGACGGAAGCGTTTCTCAGCGGAGCGCGGACGGCGGCGGCAAGAGCGGCCAATGGTATACCTACACCTTGGCCGGCGCAGGCGTGGAGCGGTGGCATCCGCGATTTTCCTATTATGGCTTCCGATACGTACAGGCCGAAACGGTCGGAAGCGTGCAGCTCCTGCGCCTGACCGGAGAAGCGGTGCACGCCTCCGCCGCCGAGACGGGCGACTTTACTTCCGCCAATCCGCTTCTGAACCGGATTCATGCCCTGATCTTGCGCTCCATTGAAAACAATCTGGAAAGCGTGCTCACCGATTGCCCGCATCGGGAGAAGCTGGGCTGGCTGGAAGAGACGCACCTGATGGGCTCGGCGCTGAACTTCGACTTCAATCTGGAGCGGCTCTACGGCAAGATCGAGCAGGACATGGCGGATGCCCAGGCGCCGGATGGCGGCGTGCCGACGATCGCCCCCCAATTCACCATCTTCGGCAAACCTTCGAATGTATTCAACGACTCTCCCGAATGGGGCAGCGCCGTAGTGCTGGATCCCTGGATTGCGTACCGGCGCTATGGCGACTTGGCGGCCTTGCGCGAGCAGTATCCCGCTATGCAGCGGTATGTGGAGTATCTAACCAGCCGCAGCGTGAACGGGATTGTGGACTACGGCCTGGGCGATTGGTACGACATCGGGCCTAAGCCTCCCGGGTTTGCGCAGCTTACCTCCCGGGCGCTGACCGCGACCGCGGTGTATTACCAGGACATCGTGGCGCTGCGATCGTCTGCGCATGTGCTCGGCAAGGCGGACGATGAGGCCAGGTTGAAGAAACTGGGAGACGGAGTAGCCCGCGCCTTCCAGCAGCGCCTGTACCACCCCGCGCAGCGCTATTATGACCGCGACAGCCAGACCGCCGACGCAATGCCGCTTGTGCTGGGGCTCGTTCCCCCGCCGGACCGGGCCGCAGTGCTCGCGCATCTGGTGGCCGACATCCGCGCTCACCGCGACCACGTGACCGCCGGAGATGTCGGCTTCCATTACGTAGTCGATGCGCTGCTCGAAAACGGGGCCTCGGATGTGCTGCTGGACATGCTCTTGCGCACCGACTCACCCAGCTATGGGTATCAGCTCGCGCAAGGCGCCACTTCGCTTACGGAGGCCTGGGACGCCAATCCGCGCAGCTCGCAGGACCACTTTATGCTGGGGGATGCCGAAGAGTGGTTCTATGCCGGCCTCGGCGGCCTGGATCTCGACCTTGCGCAGGCCGACGATCGGCAGATCGTGATCCATCCGGCGATGCCGCCGCGGTTGCAATCCGCCGCCATCTCCTATCGCTCGGTGAAAGGTCCCATCGCCGTTTCCTGGCGTCGACAAGCCGGGAGCATCGCGCTGGACCTGACAATTCCGGCAAATGCCGCGGCGATTGTGGTCTTGCCGCCATGCGCGGAAGCCGCAGTGCGCGAGGGTCCGCGGCCGGCGTCGCAGGCGCCCGGAGTGACCTTCGAAACGATGCAGGGTGGTTCGCCGGTCTTCCGCGTCGTCTCCGGCAGCTATCATTTCCGGGCGCCGGACGTTGCTCCGGACGTGCTCCGGACGCGTTGACGGCAAACTGAGCTGCGAAGCGCGCGCCGCGCCCACGCGATACACTATGGGGATTGTGCGCGTCTTCGAGGGATAGATTCCCACCGGATTCTCCAAGGAGGAGCCCTTCCGTGCAATTACCGCAGATGATCGAGGTGGAAAACCGCTGGCCTGTCTCTCCTGCTTTGGACATCCCCGCAACCCTGCGCCGCCAGTTTGCCGAGCAGCGCATCCTGGAGAAGCTTGCGCCCGGGGCTCGCGTGGCGGTTGCCGTTGGCAGCCGGGGCATCTCCAATCTTCGCCAGATTGTATCCGCGGTTCTCCAGCTTCTGCATGAGGCGGGCGCCCGGCCCTTCATCGTGCCGGCCATGGGAAGCCACGGCGGAGCCACCCCCGAAGGCCAGTCGAAGATTCTCGCCCATTATGGAATCACCAGAGAGTCCATGGGCGTACCCTTTGACGACCGCATGGACGTGCGCTTGATCGGCCGCAGCGCAAACGGCGTGGATGTCTTCTTCAGCGAAGCCGCGCTCTCCGCCGAAGGCCTGATCGTGATCAATCGGGTCAAGCCGCACACCGATTTCTCCGGGGAGTTGGGCAGCGGCATCCAGAAGATGTTCGCCATCGGCTTGGGCAAGCAGAAGGGGGCGAGCGCGATACATGCGGCCGCCAGCCGTCTGGGGCTGGAAGCTGTGCTTCGGGCGGTGGCCGCCGTGGGGATGCGCCAGACTCCGGTGCTCGGCGCCGTGGCCATCGTGGAAGATCAGGAGCACGCAACCGCGGGCCTTCACGTGCTTCGCCCCGAGAACATCGTGGAGGAAGAACGCAAACTGCTGGTGGTCGCCCGATCGCTAATGCCGCACCTGCCCTTCGACGAGATCGACCTGTTGATCATCGACTGCATGGGCAAAAATATCAGCGGCTCCGGCATGGATCCCAACGTGATCGGCAGATCGGTTCAGGGCTACTCCACCTCTCTTGTGCCCGGCGAGAAGCAGGCTCCAAGAATCCACCGCATCTTTGTGCGGGAGCTCACGCCGGAATCCAACGGGAATGCGACCGGCATCGGCCTGGCCGACTTTACTACCGCCCGCACGATCGCAAGGATCGATCGCGAGGCGAGTTACACCAATGCCCTCACCGCGGTAACGCCGGGGAGCGTGAAATTTCCAATTTATTTTGACAGCGATCGGGAGTGCATCGAGCGCGCAATTACCTCCGTGGCGTTGCCGGAAGGAACCGTTCCGCGCGTTGTCCGCATTTCGAGCACGTTGTCGCTGAGA
>JAJYZK010000048.1 GCA_021799945.1 Acidobacteriota bacterium | reverse complement strand
CGTTGCCCAGGCGCAGATGAGCCAGGCCGAGGCGCAGTTGAACGATCTGCGGGGGCAGATCGACGCCGATGTTCGCGAGAGCATCCTGGATATCGATCTAGCCTCCCGGCAGGTGCAGGTTGCGCTCAGCAATGTGAAGCTTTCCGGCGAGGAATTGAGTGAAGCGCAGCAGCGCTACGCGGCCGGCGTGTCGGACAATCTGGCGGTCTCCGAGGCGCAGGCGTCTGTTGCGGAGGCCAACCGGCAATACGTCTCGAGCCTCTACGAACACAACGTCGCAAAGCTTTCTCTGGCCCGGGCTCTGGGAGTGGCGGCGAGCGACTACAAGCAATACGTTGGAGGAAAGTAGCGGTGGTGGATCAGCAAGCCCAGCAAGGCCGTAGCATCGCAGCCGAGGATGCGCCGCAGCCGCTTCCGGACCAGCGGACCGAGCTGCCGGAGAGCGATTCCGGCGGGAAAGGCCGGCGCAGCTTCATCGTGATCGGCGTCCTGGCCGCGCTGGTGGTGGGCGCGCTGCTGTTCTGGTGGCACTCCAGTTTCTATGAAGACACCGACGACGCCCAGGTGGACGGGCATCTGGTGGAGATCAGTTCGCGTGTGGCCGGGCAGATTCTCCGGGTAAATATCGAACAGAACCAGTATGTTCGGGCCGGGACTTTGCTGGCGGAAGTGGATCCCCGGGACTTTGAAGTCGCGGTCCAGCAGGACGAGGCCGCGCTGGCCAGCGCGGAAGCCAGCTATGAGGCGGCCCGCATCGATGTGCCGGTGACGCATATCAACACCAATTCGAATCTGGATTCGGCATCCTCCGTGCTGCGGACTTCGGATGCGACCGTGCAGGAGACCACGCGCCAGTTGGAGGCCGCGCAGGCGCAGGTGGCCGAAGCGGAGGCCACCAACCAGAAGGCGCAACAGGATCTGAAGAGATACACGCCGCTGGTGGAAAAGGACATCATCTCGAAGCAGCAGTACGACGCCGCGGTGGCCGCCGCGGATGTGGGCCGCGCCTCCGTGCTGGTCGCCAAGGCGAATGAGATCGCGGCGGAAGACGCCGTGCGCGTGGCCCGCGACCGCGTAGCCCAATCGCGGGCGGAGCTGCGGTTTGCCGAAACGGCCCCCGAGCAGGTGAAGATCCAAAAGGCCAAGGCCGACCAGGCCGCCGCCGCCGTGCAGCAGGCTCGGGCCCAGCTCGAACAGGCCAGATTGAATCTCGGCTACACCAAGATCGTCGCTCCGGTAAACGGCATCGTCACCCAGAAAAGCGTCGAAATCGCGCAGAACGTCAGCGTGGGACAGAACCTGATGACCCTGGTTTCGCTGGACGACGTGTGGATTACAGCCAACTTCAAAGAGACGCAGTTGCGGTTGATGCGGCCAGGCCAGCCGGTGAAAATCCACGTGGACGCCTACGGGCGGGATTACGATGGCACGGTTACCCAGATCGGCGGGGCCACCGGCTCGATGCTCAGCCTCTTTCCGCCGGAGAACGCAACCGGAAACTATGTCAAGGTGGTGCAGCGGATTCCCGTCCGCATCGACCTGACCAACCGCAACGAGGACAGCGACCATCTGCTGCGCCCCGGACTCTCGGTCGAGCCCGTTGTCCGGGTGAAGCAATAGAGCGGCGGCGGGAGCCGCGCACTGCGCGGGGAGACGGGCCGCGCTTCTTTTCCCCGCGCCGATCATCCAACCGTGCATTGACAAACGTGCATTGACAAATGCGCATTGAGATCCGCAGGGCGAGATTCTCAGGGTAAGGTCGGAGAGGCGGCCGGACGATGCCGTTAGCGCTGGATTTCTTCTTACATTACGCGTATCTGCTCCTCTTCCTTTGGATCATGGCCGAACAGCTCGGGCTTCCGATCCCCAGCATTCCGCTCCTGTTTACGACGGGGATCCTGACGGGCGCCGGAGATCTGTCTCTCGCTCTTTGCCTATTCGCCATCCTCGCCGCCTGTCTGGTCAGCGATTCTCTGTGGTACGCCATGGGCAAACGCTACGGCGGAGCCATGGTCAAGATGGTCTGCCGCCTGGCGTTCGAGACATCGAATTGCATTCGCAAAACGGAGGATTACTTTACCCGGCGCGGCCCCGCCACGCTGCTCATCGCCAAATTCGTTCCCGGACTGGGCACAGTTGCGGCTCCGATCGCCGGACGGACCGGCATGCCCTACGCCACCTTCCTCGCCTACGATATGACCGGCGCGCTGCTTTGGGGCGGAGCGATGACGCTTCTCGGACGCCTCTTCGGCGATATGATCCGGCGCAACCCGCAGGCGCTTTCCGGGCTCGGCCACTTTGCCGGGGGGCTATTCCTGGCCGGCATCGCCGGGTTGCTTCTTTATCGGGTCTGGAAGCAGCGTGCGTTTTTGCGACAGATCCGCACCTCGCGTCTCGATCCGGCGGAGCTGAAGCGCATGCTCGACGCCGGCCAGCAGGTCTACATCGTCGACCTCCGCCATCCCCTGGACTACCTCCCGGATCCTCGCGTGCTGCCGGGCGCCGTCCGCTTCTCCCCCGACACCCTGATGCGCCACAGCGCCGAGATTCCCCGAGACCGGGACGTGGTCCTCTACTGCACCTGCCCCAGCGAAGCCACGGCGGCGAGAATGGCCATGAAACTGCGGGAGAGCGGCGTCTACCGCGTTCGGCCGCTGCTGGGGGGCTTCGAACGATGGAAGAAGTTAGGCTTTCCCCTCGAGGACTACGAAGAGCAGCCCGCCAGTATGGCCTGAGGCGCGGCCCGGGCCGACCGGAAAGTGGGCGGGAGGGAATTCGAATCCTCCGCCTCCGGCGGATTCTAGGGGTCGTTTGACGGCAGTTTACGAGTACAATACGCATACATTTGAACCGCTGCATTCGCCGCAAACGCCGGCATTCCATGCCGGCGACCTCACAGGGCTAAATGAAAAACCTGAAAGATTCTACGGAGCAATCCGAGTCCGGCGGCAAGACCACGGGCCGTCAGGATATCGAATTCCTTCACGAAATCGGCAGCAGGATCGCCACCGCCGATGAACTGCATGCGGTGCTGGAGCGCGTGGTGGAGATTGTCTCCTCCGTTCTCCGGTGCGATTCCTGTTTTATCTATGTGCTGGAGCAGGATCGACTGGTCCTGCGGGCCTCCAAAAACCCCCATGCCGACATTGTGGACCACCTCGGCATCGCCCTGGGCCAGGGGATCACCGGCTGGGTGGCCGAAAACCTGAAGCCCGCCGCCATTCCCGCCAAGGCTTTGCGCGACCCGCGCTTCAAACGATTCCAGTCGATTCCGGAAGACCTGTTCGAGGCCTTTCTTTCGGTTCCAATTCTGTCTCGCGGGAAGCTGGTGGGGGTGATCAACGTACAGCACCGGCAGCCTTATGAGCACAGCCCGCAGGAGGTCCGCCTGGTTTCCTTAATTGGCTTCCTGGTGGGCTCGGAGATTGAGCGCGCGCGGCTCGAATCGGTCAACATCGAGCTTTCCGCTCAACTGGAGACGCGCAAGCTCGTGGACCGGGCCAAGAGCATTCTGCAGCAGGACCTGAAGATCAATGAAGAGGATGCGTACCGGGCCATCCAGCAGGAGAGCCGTCAGCGCAGGAAATCGATGCGCGAGATTGCCGAGGCCGTGGTGCTGAGCGACGAGCTGCGAAGGAAGCGCATGCCGTAGGAGCTCCGAGCGGCGCGGCGCGGCCGAACCGCTCAAACCCCGAGCAGGTGGTGAATGCCGGTGGGGTCCGAATCGCGAGGGCTGCCCTGCTCCACGATGCGGCCGCGGCGCATCACGTAAAACCGGTCGGCGATCGACCAGGCGAAGTCGAGATATTGCTCCACCAGGAGAATGGCGACCTTGAGCCGGCCGCGAATCTCTCGCAGCGTCTCTTCAATTTGCTGCACGATGGAGGGTTGAATGCCCTCCGTGGGCTCGTCCAGGATGAGCAGCCGCGGCTGGGACACCATGGCGCGGGCGATCGCGAGTTGCTGCTGTTCGCCTCCGCTGAGAACGCCGCCCTTGCGCTGCGACAGGCGGCTCAGCACGGGAAAGAGATCGTAAACATGGTCCGGGATGGGGCCCTGCCGGGCTGCGGCCGCGCCCAGCCGAAGGTTTTCGCTCACCGTCAGATGAGGGAAAATGCCGCGGCCCTGGGGAACATAGCCGATGCCCTTGCGGGCCCGCAGGTATGCCGGGCTGCGCGTGACGTTCTCGCCGGCAAAGGCGATCTTCCCCGCGGCCGCCGGATGGAGACCCACGATGGTGCGCAACAGCGTAGTCTTGCCCACGCCATTCCGGCCAAGCAGCGTCACGGATTCGCCGGGATCGATGGTGAGATCTATCGACTCCAGAACCCGGCTTTTGCCGTAGTCGGCGGAGACTCCTTCGACGCTAAGCAACGGAAGCCTCCTTGTCCCGCCCGAGATAAATGGCCGCGATCTGCGGATCATTGCGGATTTCCTTGAGCGTACCCTCTTTGAGCATGCGTCCCATGTGCATGACGCTCACCGGGGCGTCCAACTGATCGACGAAGGCCATATCGTGATCGATCACCAGGAAGCTATGCTGGCTGGACAGCTCGCGAATCAAGGCCGCGGTTTGCTCCGATTCGCCATGGGACATACCCGCGGCCGGCTCGTCGAGCAGAAGAAGCTCGGCGTCCGAGGCGACCACCATGCCGATCTCCAGCCACTGCTTTTCTCCGTGCGATAGTTGTCCTGCCGGGAGGTTGCGTTTGCCGGCCAGATCGATGAGCTTCAACACCCGCTCCGCCTGCTCATAAGTTCCGCCGGCCACTCCCCTGGAGAAAGACCTCCAGCACTCGCGCCGCCGCCGCGCCGCCAGGTTGAGATTGTCCATCACGGTCAGGCTCTCCAGAACGCCGGGGGCCTGGAATTTTCTGCAGATCCCATCGCGGACGATCCGGTATTCCTCCATGTGCGTGATATCCCTGCCCTTGAAGACCACGCGGCCGGAGGAAGGGCGCACATGGCCGATGATGGCGTCGAGCAGCGTGGATTTGCCGGCTCCATTCGGGCCGATGAGCACGCGGATGGAGGTGGGCATGAGCTGAAGACTAATGCCGTCCAGGGCGTTGAATCCATCGAAGCTGACGGTGATGTTCTCGACGGACAGGAGTGGAGACGTCATGGAGCACCTCGCTTTCGCAGTTGCCTGAAATTCGCCCGCAGTTGCGGAAAGGCCCGAAATCGAACGAAATCGATGCCGGGCAATGCACTTCCTCTCAATCTTTTTCCTGCGCCGCCATCGCCGCGCCTTTCCTCATCTCCCGGCGGGGAGCCTCGGGCTCTTGGCGCTTCCGCCGCGGCCGGAAGAGCCGGGCAGCCGCGCCCGGAATTCCCGCCAGTCCCTGAGGGAGAACCGTGACCACCAGGATGAACAGCAGCCCCATCGCCAGTTGCCAGACCTCCGGCATAGCGCTGCTGATCCAATCCTTGCCGAAGTTCACCAGCAGTGTGCCCAGAATCACGCCCGGCAGACTGGCGCGTCCGCCCACGGCCACGGCGATCACCATTTCAATGGAGGGCACAACCCCCACCATGGCCGGTGAAATGACGCCCACATGCAAAATGTAGAGAGCTCCGGACAGGCCGGCCAGCGCGCCGGCCAGCGCGAAGGCGACGGTCTTATAGGCGGCGGGGTTATAGCCCAGAAAACGCACCCGGCTCTCTCCGTCGCGGATGGCCAGCAGCACCTTGCCGAAGCTTGCGTTCAGAATCCAGCGGCAGCCGAGGAAGCAAAGCGCCAGAGTGGCGAGCGTAATCCAGTAAATGCCGCGCTGAAAGCCCGGATCGATAATGACCCTTCCAAAAATTGTGGTGAAGTCCGTCAGCCCGTTGAATCCGCCGGTGTATGCCTGCTCGCTGATGAGCAGCGTCGAAAAGGCCAGCGCGAGCGCCTGGGTGATCAGCGCGAAATACACGCCCCGCACCCGGCGATCAAAGACCAGCCACGCCAGTCCCGCCGCCACCGCCGCGGGGATCGCGATGGCGCCGACGAGGGCCGGCAGAGGAGACTGAAACAGCCTCCACCATCCGGGAAGATGATCGAGGCCGCTCCACATCATGAAGTCCGGAATGTCTCCCGGGGCCAGACCGGTCAGCTTCAGGTGCATGGCCAGAACATAGGCGCCGAGACCCCAGAAAACTCCCTGTCCCAGGCTGAGAATGCCGCCCCAGCCCCAGATCAGCGAAATGCCGAGGGAAAGGATCGCCAGGGCCAGGAAACGCCCGAGCAACGATAGATGATAGGAAGACAGATAGAACGGCGCCAGCGCCAGGGCGGCCAGCATCGCCGCGTCGAAAGATAGCTCCAGCCGTTTTTTCAAAGCTAAGCCTCTTTCATGACCCTGCTGCGTTTGAAGACGATGCCCTGGGGTCGGAACTGAATGAAGACAATGACTAGAACCAGCAGCAGCACGTCCGCCAGGCTGACGCTGGTGAACATTTGCGCTCCCGCGGTGATCAGGCCGATGGATAACGCGGCCAGCGCGGTGCCCAGCAGGCTGCCCATGCCTCCGACGATGACCACCAGAAATGCGTAAACGACGTAGTTCTGGCCGACGGTCGGAGTTACCGGAGCGATCAGCGCCAGGGCCGCGCCGGCCAGGCCGGCGACGCCCGTGCCTACGGCAAACACCGCCAGATCCACCCAGCGGGTATTGACGCCCAGCGCCTGCGCCATCTCGCGGTCCTGGTGCACGGCGCGCAGATACAGCCCCCAGCGCGTGCGGGCGATGAACAGCATCAGAGAGACCAGCACCACAGCGGTGAGCGCGACGATGAAGATCCGGACATACGGCAGAGACAGGCCGGCGAAGGCGCCGCTGTGGACCGCGAAGGATCCGTTCAGCCAGCGCGGGGCCACCACCTCCACTCCGATGGCCCCGAAAAGGCTACGCGCTCCCTGCTGCAGGATGAGGCTCACGCCCCAGGTGGCCAGAAGAGTGTCCAGCGGCCTGCCATACAGCCGCTGAATCACCGTAAGTTCGAGCAAAGCGCCGAGAAGCGTCGCGCCCAGAAAAGAGAGAAGCAGGGCCAGAAGAAAAGCCATGGGGCCATGCGCGATCCGGGAGGCGACATAAGCCAGATAGCCGCCCACCATCAACATCTCGCCGTGCGCCATATTAATGACGTTCATCACGCCGAAACTGAGAGCCAAGCCCAGCGCCGTCAGCAGCAGGATCGAAGCTACGCTGACGCCATTGAAAGCCTGCCCGGCAATGATTGCCGCATGCCCCATGTCTACGCCCGCCTGTCGTGGTTGATGTGGAAGGGAAGGCTCATTTTACAACGCAGCGCTTCCCGGGAAAGGCCAGTGCGTCGTAAGGCTCCGGCCGCAGCGCCCCTTTGGATTGCCAGAGCACCTTGAATTGTCCATCCGGCTGCAACTGGCCCACATAGGCCGTCTGGTAGAGGCTTTGATTGTCGGCGAACTTCACCTGACCCATGGGAGAATCGGTCCAGCCGAGCTCCGTGGCGGCCTTGCGCACGGCGTTGGGGTCGAAGCTGCCCGCCTTTTTAACAGCGGCGGCCCAGATCAGAACATCGACATAGCCGTGCACCATCGGGTCGTCCAAAACCGCGTCCTTGCCGTATTTTGACTTATATGCCGCGATAAACTTCTTGTTATCCGGGTTATTGAGGCTTTGGAAATAGTTCCATGCCGCGAAGCTTCCGTTCACCAGCGACGGCCCCATCGACTTGGCCTCCTGCTCCGCGATGCTGAACGACATTACCGGCATCCGCGCCTGGGTGATGCCGGCGGCGGCCAACTGCTTAAAGAAGGATACGTTGCTGTCCCCGTTCAGGGTGCTGAAAACGGCGTCCGGCTTGGCGATCTCGATCTTGGTGATAATCGAACTGAAGTCCGTGCCGCCGAGAGGAACGTATTCCTCGCCGACCACCGTTCCGCCTCCCTGGACGATGTGCTTTTTCAGGATCAGATTCGCGGTGCGGGGGAAAACATAGTCCGATCCGAGCAGGAAGATGCGCTTCTTTCCTTTTTCGAAGGCCCAATCCAGCGCGGGCAGGATTTGTTGATTGGGCTGCGCGCCGGAATACATGATGTTGGAGGAGCACTCATTCCCCTCGAACTGCACGGGATACCACAAGAGGGAATGAAAGCGTTCGAAGACCGGGAGCATCGCCTTGCGGCTGGCGGAAGTCCAACCGCCGAATACGGTGACCACCCGATCCTGCTGGATCAGCTTCTGCGCCTTCTGCGAAAAGATGGCGGGATCCGACGCGCCATCCTCAATGACGGGCACGATCTTTTTGCCGAGGACCCCGCCCGAGGCATTGACCTGGTCGATCGCCAGCAAGGTCGCATTCTTGACCGTGACTTCGCTGATGGCCATGGTGCCCGACAAGGAGTGAAGCACTCCCACCTTGACGGTTCCGTTTTGCGCCGAGGATGCGCCGCAGACCCCCAGGCCGCACAGGCAAAGAACGGCGAGTTTTACATATCTGTTAAGCAGGCTTCGCATTCTTTCTATTCTCCTTCGTTCGGCAACGTTGATGTCGCTTCTGCATGCAGAAGAAAGGTCGCTAGGAGCCCTAAAACATGATCTGGGATTGCACCCAGACCCGGTTTGCGGAGAAGGTCCTTCCCGCAAACGTATTGCCGTGAAGATAGGTGTAGGACATTTGGATCTTGGCGTTATGCCCATGCAGGTAGTAATTCAACCCCACCGAATCCTCGTCGATGCGGTGATAGGAAAATCCGGGACCCGCGTACCAGGTGTTATCTACGGGCAAGTTGGGGGCCGTAGGGATCGGCGCGCCCGCGTCGTAGTCCGGGGCGCCCCAGTTGACGCCGGAGAGCCGCTCGGCGAACTCGAACCTTTTCGGAACAAGATAGTAGCCCGCCTGCTCGGAGTAGCCCCAGGAATTGTTGACCTTCGCTCCGGAGACCGGGGTCGTCTTGCGGTAGTATCCGGTCGGCTGCAGCGTGAACAGCTTATAGCGGTACCCGATGGTGCTGGTCGCGTTTACGGTGGTGTCGCCGGCGGTTAGATTCTCCATGCCGGAGCTATACGCGATCGGGTTGTAGGCCGCCGACGCCCAGAAGGTAAGCTCCTGCTTTGCCGATCCCGTGGGGTCGGTTTCGACATATCCGTAGGGGGCGAGAATGTCGTACTGCACGTGGCCCACATAGGCCAGTTTGCTGTTGAAGTTCTCCTGCCCCCCGACATCCAAGGCGGGGATGCTATTGGCGATCAGCGCGGCATACGAAAGTTTGCCCGCCTGTCCATAGGCCTGCACCCCGATGGCCCGCTGCAGCACAAACGCATATTCCGCGGTGGATAAGTCGGCGAACAGATAGTTTCCCGGGTTGTCGTAGTACTCATAGGTGTACGGAATCCAGGAGCGCCCGGCCTGCACCGTGAGATATTTCGACAAAGTGTCCGAGGTGAACCAGTCCAGCATGGCGATGTTGCTGGAATTGCCCGCGGTGCTGCCCTGGAATTGCAGGAAATACTGCAGGTTGGGGTTTACCACCGAGCCGGAGAGAGCCAGCCGGCCAAGAAATACGTCGAAAGTATTCGTTCCCTGAGAGCTTTCGCCCAGCGACTGTACGCCGGCGTCCGGCTTAAAGCCCGTATAGCGCACCTGGAACAGGCCGTTGACAAACATGGAGTAGCTCTTGTCTTCCGTGGAGACGAAGAAGCCGTTGCGATAGATATCCGCGGCGGTCAAGCCGGTTGCGGCCTTGGGAGTAACTTCGCTCCCGCGTCCGCTGGAAAGCCCGTCCGCCTGTTGCTTGGCGAGCGCCTCGTCGAGGCTCTTCTGGATGGCCTCCAAATGGGCCCTCTCCGCGTCCAACTGCTGTTGAAATCCGGTTCCCGTCTGGTCGGCGTCGAGCTGCTTCTGCAGCGCGTCGATGCGATCGAGCGACTGCTGCACTTGCTGCTTCAGTTGATCGATGGATTGATTGCTGGAAAGCCCCGCTTGCGGCGCCGGCGCGTCCTGCGCCAATGCCGGGAGCCCCGGGCTTAACAACGAGCATGCGATTGCGGCGACCGGAAGCGATCTGCCGAGCGCCCGGCGTACGGACGCAAGATAGAACAGAAAAATTCGAGACACAGTTCTCCCCCCATCATAAAAAGTGAAATTGCGGCGACAGCGGAGAGGCGTCGGGGCCTGATGTTAGGACGGCGTCGCGGCCGGAGAGAGGCGAAGATAGGATTCGCCGGTGGCAGCTTCCCTTGAGTAACTCAACTGACGAATAAGTTACCGGGAGTCCCGATAAGTCGTATATAAATGTTTTCGGGGAAACTATCCAGGCGTCGCGGCCAGATAGAATTTGCAGCACACTCTTGAGCGGGTTGCGTGTACTGTATACAAGAGAGTATCCAAAGGCGAACCATGTGTAAAGAGTTTTTTTCTGCGCGGACGATCGCAGAATGGCGACGCGATTGCTGCTCCGGCGGCATGGATCCCCGCGGGTTGTTCCAGCGGTTTGAAATCGGAGCCCGGGACCCGGCGTGGATCGCGCCGCCGGATGAGAACAAAAATCTGATTCAACGGCAATGGGACGAGCTGGAGGCGCGAGTGGAGGAGGCCGCCGGCGATTTGGCCGCTCTGCCTCTCTATGGCGCGCCCTTCGCGGTGAAGGACAACATCGACGTGGCGGGCTGGCCGACAACGGCCGGCTGTCCGGGCTTCTCCTACACGGCGAAATCGGACGCGACCGTGATTCGCAGGCTTCGTCAAGCGGGCGCCATCGTGGTGGGAAAGACGAACCTGGATCAGTTCGCGACCGGGCTGGTCGGCGTGCGTTCTCCGTATGGAGCGGTTCCCAACGCCTTCCGTCCGGAATACATCGCCGGGGGATCGAGTTCCGGTTCGGCCTCGGTGGTCGCCCGGGGGATTGTGCCCTTCGCGCTGGGGACGGATACCGCGGGCTCCGGGCGGGTGCCGGCGGGAATGAACAATATCGTCGGACTGAAGCCCACGCGGGGCTGGCTGCCGGCCACCGGAGTGGTGCCGGCCTGCCGCACCCTGGATTGCGTGTCGGTCTTGGCGTTGACGGTGGAGGACGCGGAGCTGGTGGCGAACATCGCCGCCGGATTCGATCCGGAGGATGCCTACTCCCGGGAGCGATCTCTTTCCGCGCCGCTGGACCTGCCCGAGAGGCCGCGATTTGGCGTTCCGCGCGATCCGGAATTCTTCGGCGACGGGGAAGCAGCGGCGGCCTACGCGGCGGCGCTGCGAGTCGCGCGGGAAATGGGGGCGGAGATTGTTCCGCTGGACTTTGCGCCGTTTGCCGCTCTGGCCGCTTTGTTGTACGAGGGGCCCTGGGTGGCGGAGCGGTTTGCGGTCGTCGAGCCGCTGTGGAAGCGCGACCCGGAGGCTATTCATCCCGTGGTCCGCGGCATTGTGGAGGGAGCGGCCCGCTTCACGGCCACCGATACCTTCCGGTCGGAGTATCGCCGGGCTGAGTTGACGCGCTTGATCGACGGCGTCATGGCCTCCGTCGACGGACTCCTGGTTCCCACCGCGCCCACGGTGTTCACCATCGAGCAGGTGCTGGCCGAGCCGACGGTGCTGAATGCCCGCCTGGGCCTTCACACCAATTTCGCGAACTTCGCGGACCTGTGCGCCCTGGCGCTGCCGGCCGGCATGCGAGGCGACGGTCTGCCGGCGGGCGTCACCCTGCTGGCGCCGGCCTGGCACGATGCGGCGCTGGCCAGTTTCGGAAGACGCTGGCAGGCGCACTGGAGCCGGAGCGGGCGCGAGGCGAAGCTGGGAGCGACAGGGCGCGACTACGCCGCCGCGGAGCCACCCCCCGCGGCGCCGCCAGAGAATGCGGTGCGGCTGGCCGTGGTGGGCGCGCATCTGCGTCGCATGCCGCTCAATGCGCAGTTGACCTCTCTGGGCGCGGCCTTTGTGGAGGCGACCTGGACGGCAAGGGAGTATCGTCTGTTCGCCCTGGCCGGCAGCGAGCCGGCGAAGCCGGGGCTGCTGCGCGTGGGGCCGGAGGAGGACGGCGAGTCCATCGCCGTCGAGCTCTGGGATCTGCCTGTCGGCGCCTTCGGCCTGTTCACCGCCGGCGTCCCGCCCCCGCTGAGCATCGGCAGCGTCGCTCTTCTCGACGGCCGCATCGTCAAGGGCTTTCTGTGCGAGCCCTACGCGCTCGCCGGAGCCCGGGACATCACCCACTTCGGCGGCTGGCGCGCGTACCTGGACAGCCTGCAACCCGCTACCTAAAAGGAACCGAGAGCGCTGTGTTTTCATCTGTGCTGATCGCCAACCGAGGGGAGATCGCCATCCGCGCCACACGGACGCTGCGGCGGATGGGCATCCGAAGTGTCGCCGTTT